>CAZESF010000187.1:0-1501 GCA_964515205.1 uncultured Planctomycetia bacterium | reverse complement strand
ATTGATGTTTTTGTCTGTGGAAATGTCAATCCTTATAAAGCAATTCCTGTAATAAAAAAAGAATTTAAGACAGAAAACATCCAGGTAGCAGAACTAAAAAGAGGAGTATTTGATGTGGTGCACAGAGATACTCTATCCAGATATTAAAATTTCTCTTAAAGGAAAACTGCTTTATAAAGAGAAAACTCCTTATCAGGATTTAAGAATTTATAAGACTGAATGTTTCGGGAATCTTCTTCTTCTTGATGGAGCAATACAGACTACAGAAAAAGACGAGTTTATCTATCATGAGATGCTTACCCATACCGTTATGCTTATACATCCTCAACCAAAAAGAATTCTTATCATTGGAGGAGGGGATGGAGGAATTCTTAAGGAAGTAACCAAATATAAAGATGTAGAAAGTATATACCTGGTAGAGATTGATAAAAGAGTTATTGAAATTTCTCAAAAATATCTTAAAGCCATCTGTCAAAATTCTTTTGAAGATAAAAGAGTAAATATAATCATTGAAGATGGAGCAAAATTTGTAAAAAAAACTAAGGAAAAATTTGACATTGTAATTGTAGATTCCCCTGATCCTATAGGAGTAGCTAAGGTTCTTTTTTCCACCAAATTCTATAAAGATATTTTTAATTGTTTAGGAAAAGATGGATTGATAATTCGCCATACTGGTTCTACAATTTTGCAAGAAAGTGTATTAGAAGGAAACTGGAAAATTCTAAATAAAATCTTCCCCTATGTATGGATACATCTTATTGCTACTCCTACCTACATCGGTGGATTTTTCTCTCTTACAGTTGCTTCTAAAAAAATTGACCTTTTTAAAATAGATATTGATAAATTAGAGAAAAAATTTAATCGACTTAAAATTAAAACTAAATATTATAATCCTTATTTGCACATTGCTAGTTGTGTTCTTCCGGAATACATAAGGAGAAAATTATGAAAGAGAATAAAACTTATGGATATGAGTTAATCATTAATCTTTACGATTGTGACCAAAAAATTATCAGTTCAAAAAGTAAACTTAAAGAATATATAGATGAACTCTGTAAACTTATAAAGATGGAAAAATATGGGAAAACGATTATTGCTTATTTTGGAGAAAAAAAGCCTCATACAAAAGGTTATTCTTTAGTTCAATTAATTGAGACAAGTTCAATTGTAGGGCATTTCTCTGATTTGTGGAAATCTGCTTATATTAATATCTTCTCCTGTAAAAAATTTGACCCTCAGGTAGCAAAGAAATTCACCAAAGAATTCTTTAAGGCACAAAAAATAAAAACCCGTTTTATCCTTCGCTAATATTGCAATTATATCTGAATATTAACAATTTCCAAACCAGGAGGCAATTCCTTTTCTAACTTTTCCTTTACCAGATAAGTATCTATTTTTTCAGAAAAATAAAAAACCACCTCCATATTTCCCTCCTCACCTACCTTAAGTGCTCTACTTAAAAAACTTAACCTTAGATGGGGACGAAATCCTTGAGTAAAAA
>CAZESF010000186.1:0-1522 GCA_964515205.1 uncultured Planctomycetia bacterium | reverse complement strand
CCTCCTTTATAAAAAATGCTCTTTTTTTTCTTCTTCTTTTTGTCTCTCCTAACTGACAGTATACACAATTAAAAGAACATGTTTTCTCTCTAAATAGGTTAATTCCCAGAGAAAATCCCAAACGCCGAGAATATACTGGCCCGTAAAAATATTTCATTTCAACTTCTCAATAAGTCTATCTATCCTTTTATCGTGAGGAAAAATTTTTTTCATCTCCTGATAAGTATACAATGCTAAATTCTTTCTGCCTAAATTTTTATAACAAATTGCTAACCAGCGATAGGCTTGCCAATTTTTTTTATCTTGAGCAAGAGCAGAAATAAACCACTTTACTGCCTGAGCATAATCCTTCATTCTTACCACATAGAATATTCCTATTTTCAAATACCCTTGAGGATTGGTAGGATCAATTTTTATCATCTTTTTGTAATTGGCAATAGCTTCTTTATAATTTCCTTTTTCTTCAAATATCTCTCCCAACCTTTCATAAGCAGAAAGAAAACGAGAAAAGGTAATTAAACATTTCCTTAGATGAAAAATAGATTTATTATAATCTTTAATATTTAAAAATACTAATGCCCGATTATAATTCTGTCGAGCAATCCAAGGTCTTAAGATAAAAAGAATAGTTATTCCTAAAAGAAGAAATAACATTCTTATGCGAACATCTAAAATACCATCTTTTATATATGAAGGCTTTCTTAAGCTATCCATAAAAAGTAAATACCCACACAGAAAAGTAAAGCTCCCGAAATTGCTTGAACATAAGCCTCTAATGTCTCCAAGTGTGGTAAAGCAAATTTTAAAACTCCTCCTGAAAGACCAATTAAAAAGATAGGAAAACTCTGTCCTAAAGCATAAATAAAAAAAATTAAAATTGCATAAGAAATTTTTCCTTTAATAAATACTAAAGAAGCAATCACCAAAAGCATGGGGCCACAGCAGGGACATACCGGTGCTTCAAAAAAAGCAAAAATAATTCCCAGTATTAAAGCAGTAAAAAAATTGACCTTTTTAAATTCTTTCTGTCTTATCTTACATCTCATCTGAGAAAGATTTAAAAAAGGCAAAAATCCTAAAAGAGCCAATCCTATTATAAGAAGTAGCGATCCGCAGGTAAAATAAAAGTAAGTAGTAAGTCTTACAGAAGTATAAATGAAACGTGCTCCCAATCCTAAAAGTATCCCTAAGGATGTATAAGTAATAACTAATCCCATAACGAAGCCTAAAAGAATATTAAAGGAAGCTTTTTTTGAAGAAGAGATTCCTCCAATATAACCTAAAACTATAGGGATTCTAATTAAAGTGCAGGAGGAAAAACTTAGTAAAGCTGCTCCTAAGAATACAAAAAGAAAAGCAAATAAAGAACCTTCCTTTAATGTCTGAATAATTAAATTCTGAATATTCATTTATAATCCTAAAAGATAAAAGATTAATCCTACTCCTAATCCAATTAACAGATTAAAGAATTTTATTAAAAAAGAATCACGAAGAGAATAAGAAAGTAAAGGAAGCATACCAT
>CAZESF010000185.1:0-1535 GCA_964515205.1 uncultured Planctomycetia bacterium | reverse complement strand
AGTATACATAACCCGCCTTATCTCTAAAGGATATCTGAAAAATGCTGTAAGTGCTCCCAATTTGTCTCCCAACTCTTTACTACATGCGGATATTTTTTACTTATTTAGCAGAAAATCTCTCTAACTCCTTCTCTGTTTCCTCCAAAGTAAATATTCCAAGACACATACTTCAACAAATTCTTAATTTGATGCGCCACACACCTCTGAATATCTGCATGCGGAAAAAACTGATTCTATAGCTTTCTCCAACCCCTTTAAACCATCTATGCTAAATATAAAAAATATAAAAATATTCCTGATTCCTTTTGCTTGAAGTCATTTAATATTTTTTTACTCAAAAATCGACTCGACTCACTTCCATTCGTCCAAAATCCTGCGTTTCTTCAGTATTGGATGCTTTTTTAACCTTTGCCATGTGCCCCCTCCTTCTTGTAATTTTTTCATCTTATCACCTTTTTAAAATTTACACACTTGAGTGGACACCTTCTTTATTTTTAAGCGTTCGTGGAAATTTAGCACTATTATATTATTATAGAAGTTTGGCCTACGTATACTTGATTATACTACTCATATTTTTTATCCTAGTAATTATATTTATTATGCTGGTATGGTAATTATAGGTATAATTCTAGTTTTTATCTAACTCTTCTTAATGAGACAAAAACTCACCTTATTTCACTCAAAAAAAGAAATCTTTGAAATGTTTAACTCACTACGATGATGTGATAGTACTCAGAAGATCTTTCATCATTAACGAAAACCGGTTACATAAAACTTCCTCTGAAAATCAATGAGAAGATAGATGAAGAAGCAGAAAGACTTCATATAAAATTAATCCAACATAAATGTACTTCTTGGAAGAGATAATCTAGATGTGGAGAGGAAAAACTTCTTGAAGAAAAGAAAAAATAGAAAAACTTTTTTGAGAAAAAGCTGATTATAAGAAAAAATGTGAAAGGATAAAAAAATTGATAGATATTGTGAGAAGATACGAAGTAAATAAAGGGAGATATATCTATTTTGTATCCTGTGAGGTAAAAAAAAGCGATTAAAGGTCTGCTCCCTGCAGATTTCCTTATTTTTAGAATAGAGCTTAATAATGCATGGGCAGAAAGAAAAAAACTTGAAAAAATAATCAGATTCAAAAACCGGAAGGTGAAATTATGAATCATCATAAGGGTTGACTTTTGTTTAAATACGACAACCATTTCAAACAACTTAAAAGATAGTATGGGGAAAAACCGTAAGAAAAGTTTTTGTCGAGGTGCTTGCAAGAAATATCATAGACCGCTATTTAGGAATTTTGGAGAATAAAATACAGCTTGATAAAATCCTTCTTGAACTTGTGGGAGCTTTGCCGCTGAGGAGCATGAAAAGAAGAAGTTTCAGAAGGTTGTTACTTTTAGAAAACCGGTTAAAATAAAAAAATGAGATATAAAAATCTTTTTTCTTTACTTCTTGCCCTTATTTTTCTCTATGTTTCAACCTGGTCCATTGCTCAAAATATATGGAAAGTCGTGATGGTAACTGATGGA
>CAZESF010000184.1:0-1543 GCA_964515205.1 uncultured Planctomycetia bacterium | reverse complement strand
TTTAGGATTTCGCACATTTTTAAAGATAGAGGGAAAATTTTATGAGCCTTTTAAGATAAATTCTGAATATTTAAGAAAAGAGCGTTTTTTAATCAGAAGTTTTGATTTAAGTATAGAGGAGATAAATTCCTCTCTGAAGTTAAGATTTTTTGTTAATTACTTTACCTTACCCAATATGAATTTTCCTGCTTTTGTAAGGATTTTAACTATTGAAAATCTTTCCTCAGAAAGAAGAGAAATTGAAATTGCTGATGGTTTGCCTCAGGTTTTACCTTTCCACACGCGGGATTTATTCTTAAAACACCTCTCACGCACCTTAGAGGCATGGATGAGGACAGAAATTAAAAAAATTAAAAACAAAAACATTGCTTTTTTTAAATTGCCCGTAGATCCCAAAGATATCTCTTTTACTTCTTATATTAAAGGAGCCAATTTCGCTTTTTCTTTTTATGTAAAAAATAACAAAATAAAACAGCCTCAGCTTATTATTGACCCCTATTCTTTATTTTCTTATGATACCTCTTTTTCTTATCCTTTAAATTTTTTAAAAGGAAAGTTAAGCTTTAAGACTTTTCTTTATGGAAGAACTCCTTCCTTTTTTGCTCTTTTTAAAGAAATTTTAAATAAAAAAGAATCAATCACTCTTTATACAATTCTGGGAGGTTTTTTTGATGCTGCAGTAGAAGAAAATTTAATTAAAATTTTTGATGAAAGATTTATTCAAAAAAAGAAAAAAGAGAATCAGGAGATTGTTGAATCAATAAAAAATAGTGCTTTCTGTATCTCAGGTCTTCCTGTATTTGATGAGTATATAAAATGTAGTTATTTAGATAATATTTTAAGAGGAGGCTATCCTTATAGAATAAAAGATAAAGTTTATTATGTATTTTCTCGCAAACATGGAGATTTAGAAAGGGATTATAACAAATTTAAATTCTTACCTTCCTATTTCAGTGAGGGGGAGGCTAACTATCGGGATATAAATCAGAATCGCCGTATGGATTTGTTTTTTAACCCTTTTATTTATACAAAAAATATCGTTTACTTTATGAATCTTTTAAGGATAGATGGGTACAATCCTTTACTTGTGAGAGGAGAGAAACTTTATTTTGACAAAATAAAGGCGAGGAGGATTTTAAAGGAAAATAACCTGCCTTTTAAAAAAGAGATTGTTGAGTTTATGGAGAAAGGATTTTATTTAGGAGAGATTTTTCATTTGCTTGAGAAGAAAAAGATTAATTTAGAGGATAGAGAAAATTTTGCCTATTCTTTACTGAAAGAGGCAAATTTTGAACTTCAGGCAGAATTTGGAGAAGGATTCTGGATAGACCATTGGCGATATAATTTAGATTTAATTGAAAGTTTCCTTTATTTTTTTCCCGATAAAAAGAAAGAGTTATTTTTAGATACAAAATTTATGTTTTGGGATGATGAGGTAAAAGTTAAAAAAAGATGCCAGCGTTATGCTATAAAAGAAGGAAAGCTATATCAGTTTGATTCTTTGGAAAAAGTAAAAGAGAAAAAGGAATTAATAGAGAAAAGA
>CAZESF010000183.1:0-1549 GCA_964515205.1 uncultured Planctomycetia bacterium | reverse complement strand
TAAAATAAGTAAAAATCACAGGATTTATTCACAGGTTATTAAATTTTTTATCTAAATATATGAAATTCAGTAAGTTATAAAAAATTTTCTCTTTTTTAAAAGTTAACATAAGATATATTATCGGAAGCAACATCTTTTTCTTCAGACCACTTCTTGTAACTCATTTTAAAATTTTTGACTAAGGAGAGTTTTTAATTCTTCTTATTTTCTGCTTTTCTTGCTTTTTTTACTTCGTTGGTTATTATCTTTTTTCCACTTAAGAATACATTTTTTATAAACCTTAAAAGCTTTTTTTCTTGAAAAATCCCATCTAATTAATCCAAAAAAATCTACTCCTGTGTTGAAATGTCTTTTACAATCTCTGAAGAATGCCCAGAATACCTTATCTACAAATTCAAGTTTAGGAATTTCGGTAAAAACTTTTCTTAAAAATTCTGCCTGTCCAGATTCGGTAGGACTCCTTCCAAACCACCAGGCGTTTTCTTTAGAAGGTTTTTTAACCCCAGGACACCCAATCTCAGTAATCCATATCTTCTTTTCTTTGTCACCAAATTTTTCCATCAATTTTTTTATATTTTTACATAAAATTTTAATTCTTTTTATACAATCTTTCTTTAAGGGGTTTACAAAAGGGTGGATATTTACAATATCAAAATAATTTTTCCCTCCCATCTCATATATTCTTTTTAAAGCATAATACCCCCCAGAAGTTAATCCTCCTAATAAAATTTTTGCTGAAGGATCTATTTCTTTTATGGCTTTGTAAGTTTTTTTAAGAAGCTTTAAGTAGGTTTTCATCTCATCTTGTGGTTGCCAATAAGTCCTTGAATCTGGCTCATTCCAAACTTCCCAGTGTTTTATTTTATTTTTATATCTTTGAACGACTTTTCTTGTAAAATTAACAAAATCATCTAAATTATCTGGTGGGCTATTCCAGGATTTTCCTGCCCAATCAGCACAGTAATCCAAAATTGCCAAAATTTTTATATTGTTTTCAGAAAGAAGCCTTACTATATAGTCGTATTTACTGAAATCAAACTTTCCTTTCTGAGGCTCTATATCTTGCCAGTAAAAATCCACACGCACAAAACTTACTCCTAACTCTTTAAGGAGTTCAACTGCTTTTTCTAAATCTTTCTTTGGATATTTAAAACTATTCCAGGTATGATTCCAGGATAAAAACGCCAAAACTCCAAAAGGATTATCTCCTCTATTTTTTCCTCTTACATCTGATAAATTATTGGATAAACAAAAAGAAAATATCTGTAAAAATAAACATAAAAATATTAAAAATCTACTCATTTGTGAATTTCTTCACAATTTTTTAAAATCATTAAACCTTCTCAGCTATCCCATGCATCCTCAAGAAGAAATAAAGATAAGCTTCAGGTTGCCTCTTCCTTTCTAAATTTTCTTCCACATTTAGGACATTCAACTTCATCATCAAAAAATAAACTGCAGGGAACTTCCTCTCCACAATAGGGACATATCACAACATCTGCCCCCATCGTAAAATCATATTCTAAAAATTCATCAAATAAATCATCCA
>CAZESF010000182.1:0-1553 GCA_964515205.1 uncultured Planctomycetia bacterium | reverse complement strand
CACAATCAAACTAAAAAAGGGATAAGTACATTAATTAAAAATGTTAACTTAAAAAACCCAAAATAAAAAGAGGCCGATATAAACCATCCATTCTATCAGAATCAGTAAAAATTAGTTTTCTATCTGCCTTAAAACCTTTAAACTGAGTTCTACCTTTACCTTTCCCTCCAATCTCAATCACTAATTTTTCCCCTTTATAAGATACTACAAAATCAGGCGTTTTCTCTCCTCTTGTTGATTTTAAATAATATATTTTTTCATCTGCCATCCTCATCATCTCTACAAAGAAATCTTCCCTTAAAGCACCCAAATTTTCTTTGAACTCAGTATACAATAATCTATAAGGGAGACTCATTAATATTTTAGGTTCCTTTAATACATTTGTTCCTTTAGGGAATACCTGATGTAAAATAAATGCTTTTTCTAATAAATTCACGTATTGCTCGGCTTTATAGCGAGTTATTCCACAATTACGTGCAATGGAAGAATAATTTATTCCTTCTGTTTCTGATTTTCCAATAAAAGAAAGTATTTTCTCTATAATTTCTAATTCTTTTACTTTTAAATCAAAAATATAGGGAATATCTTTATAAATAACCTTAGAACAAACATTTTTAAGTATATCCAAAACCAATGGTTCTTCTAATGAAAAAGGATAAATTCCTCCTCGCAAATAATCATAAAATTTCTCACTATAAGAAAATATCTCTCTATCAAAATTTTTATTTAAAATATCTTCCAAACTAAGTTTAGGAAAATTTACATTATATTTAAAAAATAAATATTCTCTGAAAGAGAAAGGATAAAGTTTCTTTAATAAAACTCGTCTTGAAAGATCATATTGAGTTTGCGAAAGAATAAAAGCTACCGAACTTGTAAAGATAATTCTTAAATCTAAATAATCATAAATTTTCTTTAAAGTTCCCTCAAATTCAGGATAAAAATGCACCTCATCTAAAAGTAATAAATTTATTTTAAAATCTTCTTTGGCTTTTTTAGCAACTTCGAATAAGTCTTCTTTTATTGTATCAAGAGAAATATAAAGGGAATTTTTGTATTCTTTTCTTATTTGTCTTAGAAGAACAGTTTTTCCAGCCCCTCTTGGTCCGGTAATACCTATAAAATGCTTGCCTTTTTCTTTTTGAAGATGAAAAAACAAAAATCTCCTCTTCGAATATTTTTCTATCGCTTTGAGCGCTAACCTATCGTATTCCAGTATTTTTTTAAAATCTACCATCCTTTAAATATCATTTTATACAATAATTATACAAAATGATATACATTATCGTCAACATCTTTTTATTTTGAGGGAAAAATCCACCAAATATACACACATTAGAGAATACTTCGCGCCTATACTCTCACAATTTATCCCTTCCCCTGTTAAAAATATTTTCCCTTGAGATGTGCCAATCATACTTTCTCTAAGCATTTTTAAACCCTTGCTTTTCAGAATTATATACCTTCCTTCTCTCTCCTTTTAATCTTTCCCATTCCCGCTTTAGATAATTATACTCTGCCTCAGTGCGTTTTAAGAAATGGTAAGTTAAACG
>CAZESF010000181.1:0-1571 GCA_964515205.1 uncultured Planctomycetia bacterium | reverse complement strand
AACAGATAAATTCTCCTTTTGCTTTTTTTATCCCTTTATTTCTTGCACTTGCCGGGCCTTTGTTTTCCTGATAAAGATAATGTATTTTTGGTATATTTAAATATTTTTTTACCAGGTTTTGGGTAGAATCACAAGACCCGTCATCAACAATGATTAATTCAAAATCCTGAAAGCTCTGCAAGATTACAGATTCAATAGCAATCTTTAAGAAATATTTACGGTTATATGTAGGAATAATTACACTAAAGAAAGGGTTTCTCATAATCTATATCTTGGGTATAGTAATCTTGCCAGCGAGGAACTATATAAAATATTTTAAAATTATAATTTTTGGCTTTTTTTAATATCTCTTCTTTAAGTTTTTCAGAGAAATTGTAGTAATTTTTTTCATGTTTGTATACAGAAGTCAGTTTTTCTATTCTTTCTTGAGAAATATTATTCTTTTTAAGGCTCTCTATAACTTGATTGAAATTGCCTAAACGGTGATGATAAAGCTCTATATTTATATCATAAGCGATATCTTTAAATAAAGAAAAAATCTCATCTAAATCGGATATGTAAGGGATAAAAGGTCCTATATGAAGACGAAAAGCGATTCCTTTTTCTTTTATTGCTTTTATTGCTTCTAAGCGGGATTTAAGAGAAGGTGAATTTTCCTCAAGAGCTTTTTTTATCCTCTCCTGTGTAAAATTAAATGTGAAAAAAATCTTACAATTTTCTTTTTGAATTAAAGAAAGATACTCTTTTATAAGGCTTGATTTTGTAAGAATGATATAATTTATGTTATGCTCATTAAGAATTTCTAAAATTTTATAAGTAATTTTGTATTTTAATTCACTGTAAAGAAAACACTCACAACTTCCTCCCAAAACTACTTTATTTACCTTTTTATATTTAAGTTCTTTTTTCAAAATTTGAGGAAGATTTATTTTTACTCCCAAGATATTTTCTTTTATACTTCGGTTATATTGAGCATAGCAGTATTTGCATCCAAATTCACACCCCCGGTAAGGATTAATTGTATATTCTGCTAAAGTAAGAGGGGTTAAAGACAAAGCTTTTTGTGTATGAATTAACTTAATTTTCATAAAAAAGATTATTGATAAAACTTTTTGTGAAAGGAATTTTTTCTTTTTTTAAAATATTTACCAGGTACTCCACCCTTTTTTTGCCTATTGGAGAGATACAAAGAGGTTTTCTAAAATAATCAATATAGGGATTGATTTGAGCGATTTTGGGAATAATCTTTTTATTTTTCACAATAAAATCAACAGTTTCTTTAAAATCTTTCTCATCCTCCCCTTCAAATCCTAAAATTAAACTGACTTCAAAATGTAATTCTGCTTCTTTTAATATATTAAAAAATCTTAAAGCATCTTCTTTTCTAAATCCTTTGTTTATTTTTTCCAATACCTTGTTACTGGCACTTTCCAATCCAATAAAGATATTAAAGCAACCTGCTTTTTTTATAAGAGAGGCTAAATCTTTCTTAATTCTTTTATCTACCCGAATTTGAGCTTCCCATTTTATTTTCAAATTATTTTTTAAAATAAGTTTACAGAAATTTTCCA
>CAZESF010000180.1:0-1583 GCA_964515205.1 uncultured Planctomycetia bacterium | reverse complement strand
GTATTTCTGATTATAGTAAGGAGTTATGTGGAGGAACACATGTAAAGGATACAGGTAAAGTTGGTCTTTTTCTCATCCTTTCTGAGTCCTCAATAAGTAGTGGAATAAGAAGAATTGAAGCAGTATGCGGAAGGCAAGCTTTAGAGAGGGTTTTTTCTTATAGGTATAAGTTAAAAGAGATAAAAAATCTTCTTCATACCAAAGAAGATTTAGTTCTTCCTAAGACTGAAGAGCTTCTCAAAATACTGGAGGAAACACAAAAAAAAATAAAGAGTCTGGAAAAATCATTAGTTTCTTATGAAGCAGAGAAGTTTTTGTGTCAATATTTAGAAAAAATTGAGGAATTTAATATTAATTTTTTCTATGTTTACTTGAATGAGAAAGAAATGGACTATCTTTTTCTTCTCAGCGATGTTTTAAGAGAAAAGCAAAAAGAAGCTTTATTTTTCTTAATAAGTAATACATCTCGAGGTAATATTTTTATTTTTTCTGCCTCTCAAGATTTAGTAGAAAAAGGCTTCTCTGCTTATCAGTTTGTTAATCAATATAAAGAAAGGCTTGGTTTAAAAGGAGGAGGCAAAGCATCTCTTTCTCAAGGAGTAATTGCGAAAAAAATAGACCCTCAATTTTTTAAGATAGAGATAAAAAATTTTCTTTCAGAATTTCTTAAAAAATGCAAATTTTAAAGAATTTAGCTAATCTGGAGAAGATTATTACTAAGAAGCGTAACAAGAAAAGGCAGGTTGTTGAACAAGTTACTAAGATTTTAAAAGAAGTAAGAGAAAGAGGAGATGAGGCGGTTTTAGAATATACGCAAAAGTTTGATAAAGTAAAGCTGAAACCTAAGGAATTAAAAGTAACTGAATCGGAAATAAGTGCAGCTTTTAATGAGTTAAATTCTCAAATAATTTCTGCTATAAAAATAGCAATTGAAAATGTTTATGAGTTTCATAAAGCATTACTCCCCAAGCCTTTTTTAAAGATAAAAAAAGAAGAGGGAAAAATTTTAGGAATAAGGTATGTTCCTTTAAAAAGGGTGGGAATATATGTACCTGCAGGAAGTGCTCCTTTGATTTCTTCAGTGTATATGTGTGCGATTCCAGCTCAAACTGCAGGAGTTAAAGAGATAGTATTAGTTTCCCCTCCCACAAAAGATAAATCAATCAATCCTTTTATTCTGGCAACTGCTTCTCTGCTTAAGATAAAAGAGATTTATAAAATTGGAGGAGCACAAGCTATTGCTGCTTTAGCTTATGGAACGAAAACAATAAAAAAAGTGGATAAAATTATTGGGCCGGGAAACGAATATGTGATGGAGGCAAAAAGGCAGGTATTTGGTGAGGTAGATATAGACCTTCTTGCTGGACCTTCTGAGGTTTTAATTATTGCTTCCAAAAACGCAAATTTAGATTATATCCTTTCTGATTTGGAAGCACAAGCCGAACATCACAAAGGTTTGGTTATGGTAGTGACTACTTCAAAAAAGATTGCTAATAGCTTAAGAAAGAAAAAATTAAATGGATTTGTGGTAAGAGTAAGAAATTTAGAAGAAGCAGTTAAAGTAGCCAATATCATTGCTCCTG
>CAZESF010000179.1:0-1608 GCA_964515205.1 uncultured Planctomycetia bacterium | reverse complement strand
AATTATGCTATTTTCTATTCTTATTCGCATTCCTTATTTTGATTGCCCTCTCTGTGCAGACGAAAGTGGATTTGCCTATCAAGCTCATTTCTGGCTGAAAGGAGTCAGTTTTTACGAATCTTGCTTTTTTGACTATCCTCCTGGTTTTCCACTAATTTATGCGTTTATCTTCAAAACGTTAGATGATAAAATTTCTACTCTTAGACTTTTTTTAGCCGTATGGAACGCGATTACAGTATTTTTTATTTATCTCACAGCTCAAGAATTATTTGACAGACCAACTGCTTTGTTTTCTGCTTTTCTTTACGGATGTTTCTCTTGGTCACCTTTAATAAAAGGAAATGTTGCTAAAGATATGTTTATGCCACTGCCCCTAATCATTTCTTTATATTTTTATGTTAGGTATCACAAAAGTCTTGAGTTATCGTCATTATGCTTAATTGGTGTGTTTTGTGGAATAGCAGGAATATTTAAACAATCTGTTTTGCCTTTATGGGGATTTTTTCTTATATTTATTTGTTTGAGGAGCCTAAATAGAATTAGAGACATCGTTTTTTTTATATTTAGTGGCTGTTTACCCATTATTCTTTGTTTTATTTATTGCGATGGTTTCTTAGATGTAAAAAACTTCTACCATATTATTATTGCTAACCGCGTATTTACTGCTTCTATTTTTGTTGGTACTTGGTGGTATCACCTATTGCGAGGTTCCTGTTCATTAATTAAATCAGGACTCCTTTTCTGGGTAATTGCTTTAATTTTAGGCATGAAATTTATAAGAAAAGATTTTACGTTTTATCTCCTTACCTTTCATTTATTTTTTAGTTTCCTAGGAGTAGCTCTGCCAGGTTATTGGTATGACCATTATTATGCCTTACTTTTACCTTCTCTCTGCATCTTATTAGGATGGGAATGTGTTAAGATTTGGCAATTTAAAAATAAAGCTTTTATATTGGCCAATATAATTTTAATAACTATACCTTATGTCGCTTATATCATGGTAAGTTTACATTTTAATAACTTTTGTCTTAGAACTTATCATGAATACCTATTAACTCCGAAGATAGCTAATTACCTAAGCCGAAATTGTAATAAGGCACACACATTCTATGCGTTTTTATACACTGACCCTAACTTGTATCTTTTGCTAAAAAAGAGAAGCCCTTTCCCTTATATGTTTAGGACGCAGTTTCTTTATTGGCCTAAATGTATTACTGAATTTATTGGCTTTATTAACTCCCTTGAAAGGCCTGATTATTTAATTACTTATCCAAAACAGAAAACTATTCAAATTATTCGTCATAGCTGTGAACCAAAAAGTGGCATTATTAATAAAGTGCAGCAGTGTGTTTGCACAACTTTTAGGCCTTTTTGTCAGGGTTATCCAATTCAGATTTCTCTTATAAAAGACGTTTTCACTTCAATTAATAAATATTATGTTGCGATGAAAAGTATTTCAATTGATGAAACTTCTGTTATCATTTGGAAAAATAAATCACTACAAAAGAATCAACAATAAGACAAGAAAACAATGAAAATCGAGTCAAAATCCTATAAAAGATGGCTATTTTTAATAATTTTATTTTCTATCCTCATTCGTATTCCTTT
>CAZESF010000178.1:0-1614 GCA_964515205.1 uncultured Planctomycetia bacterium | reverse complement strand
GAAATTGGAAAAGATGTAGTTTCTTATCAGGAAGCTTTAAGACAATTTGCTCTGCATTCACCTGATGTTCTCTTTATCGGAAATATCCGTGATCAAGATACCTGTTATGCTGCTTTGACTGCTGCTGAAACCGGGATTTTGGTTTTTTCTACTCTTCATACAGTAAATGCTCCTGCAACAGTTGAAAGAATCATTAACTTTTTCCCTCCTTATCAGCATAATTTTATTTTAATGCAATTATCTGTTCTTCTTAAAGGAGTGATTTGTCTAAGACTTCTGCCTCGTCTGGATAAAAAAGGATTAATTCCTGCTTATGAGATAATGACTTTATCCCCCACAATCTCCCGTCTTCTGCGAGAAAACAAATTATGGGAGATTCCTAAATATATTGCCTCTGGAGAAATTTATGGAATGAAGAGTTTTGATCAGTGTTTATTAGAATTGGTGGAGAAGAGATTGGTTTTGCCTCAGCTGGCTTTAGAGTATGCGGATAAAAAAGAAGAGTTACAACTTAAATTAAAAGGAAAGGGCTTGATTTGAATTCAGAAATTTTAGAAAGAATTAAAAAGATAAAAGATAATCTAAAAGAATTTTCTAAAATATTAAATATTGACAGAAAAAAGAAGAGATTAGAGGAGATAAAAAAAGAGATGGCTTCTTCTGATTTCTGGAAAAATCCTCATCTGAGTAGTAAGATAATGGAGGAGTTTAAAAGTTTAAAAAAAGAGGTAGAAGAGATAAAAGAGATGGAAAAAAGAGTAAAAGAGATTAAGGAGTTAGCAGAACTGGAAGATACTTCTTTGGAGGAAGAGATCAAAAAAGAACTTGAGAAAATAGAGAAAGAAGTGGAAAAAATTCGCTTGCGTACTTTATTTTCTGAGGAGTTTGATAAAAACAATGCTATTGTAGAGATAAATGCCGGAGCCGGAGGAACAGAAGCCTGTGATTGGGTAGCGATGCTTTTTAGAATGTATTTTCGTTGGGCAGAAGATAAAAATTTTAAAGTGAGAATTTTAGATGAGTTAAAGGGAGAAGAGGCAGGAATAAAAAATATTACCTTTCTTGTAGAGGGAGAGTTTGCCTATGGTTTACTTAAAGCAGAAAAAGGTGTGCATAGATTGGTGAGAATCTCTCCTTTTGATGCTAATCGTAGAAGACATACCTCTTTTGCTTCGGTAAATGTATTGCCAGAAATTGTTGATAAAAAAGTTGAAATTAATCCTGATGATTTAAAAATTGAAACATTTCGTGCTTCTGGTCATGGAGGACAACACGTCAATCGTACAGATTCTGCAGTAAGAATCACTCATATTCCCACAGGAATTGTAGTTAGTTGTCAGAATGAGCGTTCTCAATATCAGAATCGTCAAACAGCTTTAAAGATTTTACAGGCAAAACTTTATGCTTTGTATGAGGAAGAGAAGAAGAAAAGGATGGAAAAAATTGCTGGAGAAAAGAAAAAAATAGAGTGGGGAAACCAGATTCGTTCCTATATTCTACATCCTTACCTTTTAGTAAAAGATCATCGCACACAGGTAGAGTCTTCTTCAGCTTATGAAGTATTGGATGGCAAAATTGATGAATTTATTTATCAGTATTTAAAACAAAATGTAA
>CAZESF010000177.1:0-1622 GCA_964515205.1 uncultured Planctomycetia bacterium | reverse complement strand
TAAACAACTTCTTCTATCATTTATGGATACTTGAAAAAAATGGGTAAACTCCACATTAAAAAAACTTGACAAATTTTATTTTAACTATATTATAAAATTTTATGGCACGAAGATGTGAAATTTGCGGAAAAAAGTCATTAGGGGGAAATATTGTATCTCGCCGAGGTTTAGCGAAGAAAAAAGGAGGAGTGGGGAAAAAAGTCACTGGAGTTACTAAACGTAGATTTTTCCCTAATCTACAAAGAAAAAAAGTAATTATTAATGGAAAAGTGAAAAAGATTCTTGTCTGCACTAAGTGTATAAAAAGTGGAAAGCTGGATTCTTTAACTTAACCTTATATCTTTTATTACCAGCCTTATCTGGTTGGGATAAAAACTTTTCTCAAGAGAATAAATAATATCTAAAGAAGAATTATAGTTTACAAAATCAATCAATTCTTTATCGTAAATAACTGCTTCCATAGTTAATTCATTATCACTAACCCACAGCTGATATTTCCCCCCATCTTTCTTAGGAGAAGATTTGAGAAACACTTTTTGTGTAAGAAAAAGAGGAAGGTTGTTCTCTTCTCCGAAAGGTTCCAATTTTTTAATCTCCTCTAATAATTTAAAATTAAGGTTTTTAAATTTTATCTTCATATCTATCTCCCAAAAAGGTCGAGGAAAAACTCCATTTAATTTATCTTTCACAATGGAATTGATTTCTTCTTTAAAAGCCTCCAAATTACTTTCATAAATTTTAAATCCACACGCTTTTCTATGCCCTCCATAGGTAATTAGATATTTCTGGCACAAACTTAAGACTTCTACCAGATTAACTTGAGGAATAGAACGTGCCGAACCTCTTCCAATCATTTGATTTATTCCTACAACAAAAGTTGGACGCCAATACTTTTCTGCAATGCGAGAGGCAACAATTCCCAAAACTCCTGGATGCCATCTTTCCTTATAAAGAACATGAACAAAATCCTCCTCATTAACCATTGCTTCTGCCTCTTCAGTAACTTCTATCTCAATTTTTCTTCGTTGTTGATTATATTCTTCCAGTTGATAAGCTAAATTTTTCTTTTCATTTTTATCCTTAGTCAGGAAAAAATTTAAAACCTTTAGGGCAGAAGAAATTCTTCCACAAGCATTTAGTCTTGGTCCTAATATATATCCTATATGATAAGGAGTAAGGTTCTGTAAATTAAGCCGTGCGGACCTGCAGAGAAGTTCTATCTCTTCCCGATGGCCACTTCTTAACCACTTAATTCCTTCCTTAAGGAGAATACGATTTTCACCTTTTAAAGGAACTACATCACAGACAATAGATAAAGCAACTAAATCTAAAAGATGTAGAGGTATTTTTTCTTTTAAAGCCCACACTAACTTAAACGTTAAAGCAGCACTACTTAAATCTTTAAAAGGATAGGAAGAATCGCTTCTTTTAGGATTAACGAAGGCATAAGCAAGGTTTAGATTTTTCTTTGGAGTATGATGGTCAATAACAATTGTGTCTATTCCCAAGTTATACGCTTCCTCTATTTCTTCATACGCATTTGTTCCACAATCAAAACAAATAAGTAAACTTGCTTTTTCTTTTTTGATTTTCTTTATTGCTTCTTTATTCAATCCATATCC
>CAZESF010000176.1:0-1645 GCA_964515205.1 uncultured Planctomycetia bacterium | reverse complement strand
AATTTTAAAGCAGTAAATAAAGCACGATTTGTATCTATCCAGCTATAAACAGAAACTGTAGAATCCATATTTTTTATCCTTTTTTTCAATTTTTCTGCCTCCATTGGTCTTTTAATCCTTATTCCCAAAAAGGAAAGAAAATTCTCTCCTAAATTTTCAACATCTTTTAAACTTCCTACTAAATAATTATCCAAATCATATAACCCTATTTTAAACACTCCTCTTATCTTTGCTTTTTCAAGATGAGGTCTTTTTTTTAAAGGGTAAAATGATAATTCTTTTTTTGATAATAGTCTCTCGTATAAATTTTCTCCTACAAAAAAACCGGAAGAAGCAATTTTCTTTCTAACAAATTTCAAAAACAATCTCTTTTCTTTCTCATTATCAAAATCCAAACCCCTCACCATAACTGGAAATATGTAATCATTTATCTTTAAAAAAATCTGTGTCTGATAAAAAAAAGTTACATTTTCTATATCTTTTATATTTTCTATTTCTCTCTTAATCAAATTTAAATTCTCTCTATCCCAGCTTTCCACAACTAAATGATAATTAAATTCTAAAAGTTTATCCATAAGCTCCTTATCGAAACCATTCATTACCGAAATTACAACTACCAGTGTAGCAACCCCAATACTTATTCCTACTCCACTTAATATACTGAGAAAAGAGAAATGTCTTCTTTTTCCACGGAAAAGATATCGCAAAGAAAGAAAAAAAATTTCTTTCATTTAGAAAGGGGACGCAAAAGAGGAAACAAAATTACATCTCTTATTGAGGCTTGATTTAAAAGAATCATAACTAACCGGTCGATACCAATTCCTAATCCTGCAGCAGGAGGCATTCCATATTCTAAACTTAAAAGAAAATCCTCATCAATCTTTTTAATCTCTTTCTCTTTAATCTGCTCTTCAAAATTCTTCCTCTGCTGTAAAGGCTCATTAAGCTCAGTATAACTGTTGGCAACCTCTAATCCGGCAATAAAAAGCTCAAATCTTTCTGCAATATAAGGATTATCCTTTTTTGTTTTTGCCAAGGGAGACATCCAGTTGAAGAAATCAACAACAAAAACGGGCTTTTTTCGAGATATTTTTTTCTCCACCAACTCTTCTGTAATATTTAAAATTTGAGAACGGGATAAATATGAAATAGAAATATTCAGTTTATCTTCTAACTTTTTGCAGATAATCTCCTGACTATCTTGAGGAAGAATCCCAAATTCTTCTTTAAAAATCTCTGCAAAAGAAATTCTTGGCCATGGAGGAGTAAAATCTATTATAATCTCTTGATATTCTATTTCTAATTTTCCATATAAATGATTAACCAAACTTGAAATTAAATCCTGACAGATCCCCATCATATACTCATAATCTTCATAACTGCAATATGCCTCAAGCATAGTAAATTCTGGAGAGTGTTTTGAGGAAAGACCTTCATTACGAAAACTTTTATTTATCTCAAAAATCTTATCAAAACCAGCAACAAGAAGTCTTTTTAAATAAAGCTCAGGAGCAATTCTTAAATAAACCTCTCTATCAATAGCATTATAATATGTAGAAAAAGGTGTGCCTCTTGCCCCTCCGGGAATAAGATGCAACAGAGGCGTTTCTACCTCTTTATAACCTAATTTATTGAAAAAATTACG
>CAZESF010000175.1:0-1655 GCA_964515205.1 uncultured Planctomycetia bacterium | reverse complement strand
TTTTTACAATTTTAGGCTTTATTTCTCCTTTTTCTATTTCCAGAATACCATAAGAGTTATAAGGAGCAAAAAATTTATCTGTAGGAGAACCCGGGTTGAAATATAAAATTTTTCCTCTTTTTTCGATTAAAGGATGATGGGAGTGTCCAAAGACAATAATATTAAGATTTTTGATTTCTTTTCTGAATTTTTCTTCAACAAAAGATATAAGTGAAGAAGGAGCACCTTGTCCATGAATAAGTCCTATACGGATATTCTCAATTTCAATAATTTCTTTCTCAGCCAATTTCTTTCTTGTCTCTCCTATATCCATATTTCCTCTTACAGCAACTGTTTTTGTTAAGGAATTTAATTTTTCAAACACATCATAAATTATCAAATCTCCTGCGTGAAGACATAGAGAGGCTTCTTTTGCTTCTTTGAGAATTATTTGAGGAAGATTTTTTTTTGCATCCGCTACATGAGTGTCAGAAATCACCAATATTCTCATAAAACGATTGCTTTATTATAGATTCTTAAAATTTTATTTAATTCTTCTCTTTCCCACAGTAAAATCTTATCTTTTTTAGCAATTAACTTTACGGAATCGGAAACTTCTCCTAAAGAGATAAAAATTTTTTTTAAATTACGATTTTTAATTAACCGACTACGTTTTATAAAATTGTAAATATCTTCTTCTTTACTTTCCCCTTCTTTTATTCCTACAATTACAATATCCTTCCCTTCTCCTATAAGAAGTTTTAAGTCTTGTTCAGGGTAGGTAATCACTTTTATTCTTTCTAAAGAAGGAAAATTTAAGCGTTGTTCATTAAAGATTAATGTATCGTTTTTAAAGGAAGAGAAAAGTTCTAAAACTTTTTGTATTCTTTCTTTATAAAATTCTTCTTTAAATAAAGAAAACTCCTCTCTCATTTTTTTTTCAAAAATAGCTATTTTACAAGAAGTATCAAAAGAACTTCCAGAAGAGTGCAAACGGAAAATTTTTGATAACCAAAAAGAGAAAAGTTCATCACTTATTTTATAAATATTGCCCAGATTTTCTACGTATTCAATTTCACAGAGACGTTTTATTTTCTGTTGAAATTTATTTTTATCCATTTTTAAGAAAAACAAAAGATCATTTTTGCGAATATATCCTTGAGAAATTAATAATAATATTTCTATAAGATCTTGATAGTCTTTGTATTTTTCTTTTAAAAAATTCAATTTATGCATAAATTTTTGGAAAAATACTGAATGTTTCAGATGCATAAGTTCATTAAATACTTTAAAGATAATCTCTTCCTCTTCGAGAAAAAAGTTTTGAGAAACTTTTTTAATTCTTTGAGTAAATATATAATGATAAAAAAGATTGGATTTTAAGTTTTGAATAAAAAAAGCAATAAAGTGAGGGCTGAATTTTTGAGGCTGAAGGTGATTGGTTAAATAAAGATAACTATCCCAAAAAGAAAAAATATCTAAAAAAAGAATTTGAAATCCGCCAAATAATAAATTGAATTTAGAATTAATAATTTTTTTTGCTTTTTCTATATAAGAATCAAATAAAACCACCATACATTTATTTTGTAAAATCAGAAATTTAGAAAAACTCTCATAAAAGTCTTTAAAAATTTCTTCAAAAAATGTAAAGTTTTTAACAAGTAAAAGGCATCTTT
>CAZESF010000174.1:0-1664 GCA_964515205.1 uncultured Planctomycetia bacterium | reverse complement strand
GATTTTATAATTTTGATATCTTTTGTAAAACCTGTAGATAGAATTGTAAATTTAAGATAAACACTTCCTTCAAATCCTTGTTTTTTTGCCCAGTTTGGGTATCTGCGACATGATTCAATTTTTTGTTTTACCATATCCTGATACCTGAGCATTGCTTCTTCTTGAGGATTTATTACCTCTATGAACTCTTGAGATGGTTTTGATTGAGGTTGTTTTACTATTTCCTTTTCTATCTGCTCTTTAGGTTTTGGCTCTTCTTCAATTTCCTGTAACTCTTCTATAATTTCTTCTTTTTTTTCTAACTGGTGCTCTGGTGTCTTGGTGATCTGGTGCTCTATTTCTTTTAGCTTTTTCTCCTCCCCCAACACATTTATCTTAGGCAAAAGAGGAGGTTTTTCTATTTTAATCCTAACATTAGTCTCCTCATCTTTTTTGAGTTGTGGTTTGACTGAGTTTAAAAATCCTGGAGTTCCTAAAAAAAGAGAGTGAGCTAACAAAGAGAAGATAAAAGTGATTTTTATTAAATCTTGGTCAGAAATACTTCTCATTTAATTGAATCTGTAGCTGAAGTGATAGAATCAACATCTTTTCTGTTATGTAAAAGTTTATCCAATGTTCTATCTCTTATTTGAGTAGATATCACCAAACTTTCTGCTTTTGCTTCTTTTGCTATATCCATTACCTGCACTGCTAAACCAAGATTTATCTTCTCATCAGCCTTTAAGACCACAGTCTTTTTTTGAGCTGTTTTTAGTTTCTCTTCCAAAGCATCCTTTAGCTCATCAATACTTATTTTTCTCTCATTAAGATATATCTCATTGTCCTCAGTTATGAATATAATAATATTTTCTTCCTCCTGGGGTTTGGAAGTTTTTGCTTTAGGTAAAGTTATCTTTATTCCTGGCTGCATTATAAAGTTTGATGTGAGCATAAAAAAGATTAAAAGCAGTAGCACTATATCTATTAAAGGAGCAATATCTAAATGTATTCTTATTCTTTTTCCTCTTTCAAATTCCATACTCCACATCCTCTTTTAATTCTTCACTTTCCTGAGGAAACTTTTTGAGCTCTAACCACTCCATTAAAGATTCTGCTGCATCCTTCATCTGATGATAAAAATTATCTACTTTCCCTTCAAAATAGTGGTAAAAAATTATTGCTGGGATTGCTATAGATAAGCCTACTGCAGTGGTAATTAAAGCTTCCCAGATTCCTCCTGCCAAAACTTGTGCATCTACTTTTCCTCCTAACTCCTGTATCTTCATAAAGCATTTAATCATTCCTGTAACTGTGCCTAAAAGACCTAAAAGTGGTGATATATGAGCAATGATACCCAAACCCCTTAAATTTTTCTCTAATTTCCTTAATTCTCTGGAACCAGCTCTTGAAATTATCTTTTCTTTCTCAGGATAAGCTCTTTTATGAATATGAATACCTACGGCTAAAATATGTGCTACAGGGCCTCTTGTTCCCTTACATAATCTTTCTGCTTCTTCCAATTTGCCTTCATGTAATAATTTCTTTACTTGAGCAATTAGATTACCTACATTGGTTTTTATCCTGCGAAAATACCACAGTCTTTCCAAAACAATAGCAAAAGCTATTACTGAACATAATAAAATTGGCCACATTAAAAAGCCACCTTTTAAGATAAATTCAAACAT
>CAZESF010000173.1:0-1673 GCA_964515205.1 uncultured Planctomycetia bacterium | reverse complement strand
AACGCACTCCTCCTAATTCCTCAGGACAGACAGCAATAAGTCTATAATTTTTTAATAATTTAAGCAAGGCTTTATCCAGAAAAGAGCTTCCATCATAGCGACAATTTATTCCTAAAAGACACTTACTGATTAATACTTTTCCAGCCATATTCTTTTTAACTCTTCAGTGATTTCTCTCTGCAAAGAATAACTTATCTCTTTAATTGACTCTTCTCTTTTTCTTTCTCTTTTTTTCTTTTTGCTTAAAAAATCTTTTACCTTTTTGCAATTTGCTCCCAAAAGTTTTATCTTATGAATAAGTTCCAAATCATTACTGATTACTACTATCTGTTTACGATTCTTAGTCTTTTCCACCAAGTTTTCAATTACTTCATCAGCAGTTTTTTTACCACTACATATAATATCAAAATAACTATCTTTTAAAAAATCAAATTTGCCATCAAAAACGATTGTAACTTTATTATTCCTGCTTCCGGTAAGATTGTATCTTTTTATATAATCT
The DNA here is from genome assembly GCA_964515205.1 of uncultured Planctomycetia bacterium. Classification (GTDB taxonomy): domain Bacteria; phylum Omnitrophota; class Gorgyraeia; order Duberdicusellales; family 4484-171; genus CAZBLX01. Next base: position 1,171 of record CAZESF010000173.1, on the reverse strand, counting down.
ACAAGAGCTTTATAATCCTTATCTTTAATCTCCTCAATATTTTTTAGCAGATTCCAGCCATCGATAATATACCATAACATAGATTAAACCTCCCAGAATTGCCACAGAAATTATAAAAAAAAGATTAAAAAGGGATAAAGCTAAAGCCATATTTTTCTCTATTCCTATTTTAGAGAAAAAATAAATACAGGCAAGCTCTCTTGTGCCAATTCCAGCAACAGTTACAGGAAGGGTGGTAATTAAAATGATAAAAGGAACAGTGATAAAAAAGCCAATCAAAGGAACTTCTTTCCCAAAAGCATGTAAGGTAAAGAAAAAGCTGAAAATGTTAAGAACCTGAATGGGGAAAGAATATGCAGCAACAATTTTAAAAAAAGCAAAAGGGTTTTTTCTAAAAAAACTTAAATCTTTGCAAAGATTATTTATTTTTTCTAAAAATTTTTGTTTTCTTTTAAAAAGTTTATTTATAAGTTTAAAAGGATGAGGAAGATAAAGGGAAAAAAGAAAAAGGCTACTGATAATTATCAATACACCTGCTCCTAAAAGAATTTCTTTTTCTTTTAAAAAATCTTTCCCCAAAATAAAAGAAATCAAAACTAAAAAAGTTAAAGCAATCATTCCTGAAAATCTATCTATAATTACTGAGATTAAGATCTTTCCTCCTTTAGAAAATCTTGAGGTTAAAGCAACACTGCGAAAAATATCACTGGCAATTAAGGAAGGAAAAAAAAGATTAAAAAATAAACCAGAAAAAAATACATAAATAGCTTCTCTTAAAGAAACTTTAATCCCTAAAATTTTTAAAATGAAATACCATCGCAATCCTGCAATAAGATGAAGAGATAAAATAGAAACAAATCCTAAAAAGATATAAAAATAAGATATCTTTTTAAAAAGAGGCAATAAACTTTTATAGGGAACAATTTTAAAAACAGCATAAAGCAAAAGAATTCCAACACAAACTCTGAAGAAAAAGAAAATTCTTTTCTGCAAATTATTTTTTCTTCTTATTATACAAAGAGACAAAATATTCTATTGAACGGTCATAAGTCTTTTCTGCTTCGGGAGGAAAAACACAACCAGGAAGTTCTCCCCGAGAAAGATGGTAACGCAAACACTCACAACAAATTCCTTTTTTAGAACATCCCGGATAACTACATTTACAGAAAGA
>CAZESF010000172.1:0-1695 GCA_964515205.1 uncultured Planctomycetia bacterium | reverse complement strand
TTTCTTCTCTATCATTGCGGGAACAACTATTTTTAAAAAGCTTGTTCTTGCGAACAAGAGCTGTTACCGCCACCCTCGCCTTTTAAATTTCTTATTTATATCACATTTTTTTTCCTCAAGCAATTATTTTATCATAAATTCTTGTTTTTCTCTTCTCAGTTTTGTATAATTTTTTAGGGAAAGTAAAAAAGTGAAGGAAATAAAAAAATCTACCTTGGGAATTGTTTTTCTCCTTTTTACCCTTCCTCCCCTTTTGTGGTTTATTACTATTTTAGGATGTGAATTGGTTGAGCTTGAGGAGTGGAAAAAATTATTTTTTCAAGGGGCAATAGGATGGATACCTTACATAGTAGTTTATATTTTTATAATCTATAAGCTCACTCTTCACTGGTTTTCCTCAATAGAAAAAGTGTCAGAAAAAGCATCTGAAGAAGAGAAGAAAAAAGTACAAAAAATTATCTATACTCTTCCTTTAAAATATCTTATTGCAGAAATAATTTATGCTCTTTATGGAGGAAATTCAGCATTGGTAGGGTATTACTTAACTACCCATAAAAACCCTCCTTTAAGTGATAACCTTCTCCTTGTTGAAATATCTTCTCAACTGGTAACTCTTTTTATCAGCATTCCTCTCATTTTTATTCTTTCTCGCAAACTTAATTCTCTTCTTATCTTTTTTGGTATTTCTTTTTATAAAAAAGGATTTAACCTGAAAAAACAATTTCTTTTAGGTAGTTTTTCTCTGACAGTATTGGGAATTCTTTATATAATTCTTTTCTATTTTGGAAAAACCGGCTATTTTGACCTCTCTATAATCCTTTTTGCTTTTTTTCTAATAGGTGTAATTTTTTTTCTCATCAAAATTACCACAGGTTATCTTTTAGATTCCATAGAAAAGGTAAATCTTAGGATAGAGGATATTATTAAAAACAAAAAATTGGATAAAGAAGTGGAAATTGTAAGTTCTGATGAAATAGGAAAATTAGCTTCCTCATTCAATGAGATGATCAAAATTTTAAAAAAGACTCATCAAGAATTAGAATTAGCCAAAATAAAGATGGAAAATATTCTCAATAGTCAGATTGATGTTGTAATTGTATTAGATAAAAATGGAAATATAACTAAGGTAAACAAAGCAGTTGAGGAAATTTTAGAATATAAAGAAGAAGAATTAAAAGATAAACATATAAGTAAAATAATAGCCAAAGAAGATCTGGAAGAAGGTTTAAAAAAAGGAGTAGAAAAAGCTTTACAAGGCGAGAATATATTAGGATTAGAATTAAATTTGATAAGCAAGGAAGATAAAAAAATTCCTTTCAGTTTTAATGCTTCACCTTTGATAGATAAAAAAGGAAATATTGTTGGAGTAATTGGAATAGGACGAGATTTACGTCTCATCAAAAAGCTTATGGAGAAAGATAAAGAATTAGCAATAATAAAGGCTAAACGAGATTTAGAAAGAAAAAGAATAAAAGAGTTGGAAGATGCTCACCAAGAAATAAAAGAAAAAACCGAATATTTAGAAAGATTCCATCATGTAATGATAGATAGAGAATTAGAGATGATACGCCTTAAAGAAGAAATAAATTCTTTATTAGAAGAGTTGGGCAGGCCCAAAAAATATAGAATTCCGGAAATAGCTAAAGAAAGTAAAGAATTAAAAGAAAAGTGATGTTTCTTTATAAAAATTTAGAA
>CAZESF010000171.1:0-1707 GCA_964515205.1 uncultured Planctomycetia bacterium | reverse complement strand
GCCAATCGTAATTTTAAAGGAAGAATGGGTAATCCTTCAAGTTTCATTTATTTAGCATCTCCAGCAACCGTTGTTTCTTCAAGCATAAAAGGGAAAATTACTGATCCTCGCAAGTTTTTAAATTAAGGAGGGCTTTATGATTGATATGAATACTCTTTTTAAAATTGCTATGGAGAAAAATGCAAGTGATTTACATATAACCGCAAATAGTCCTCCTGTTTTACGTATTGATGGGAAATTGCATTTTTTAAATACAAAGCCATTAACAGGTGAAGAGACAAAAGCATTAATTTACAGCATTCTTACTGATGAACAAAAAGCGATTTTTGAGAAAGATAAAGAGCTTGATTTTTCTTTTTCTATGCCTGGGTTGGACAGGTTTCGTGTAAATGTGCATTATCAGAAAGGTAATGTGGAGGCAGCTTTCCGACGTATTCCTTCAGATATACCTTCTTTAGAAGAATTAGGTGTGCCGTTAGTAACTTATGATTTAATTAGAAAATCCAATGGATTGGTTTTAGTTACTGGTCCTACAGGAATGGGGAAAAGTACGACTTTAGCAGCAATGATTGATGTTATTAATCGGGAAAGAGAAGAGATAATTATTTGTATTGAAGACCCAATTGAATTTTATCATGCAAATAAAAGAAGTGTGATAAAACAAAGGGAGGTTTATTCTGATACTCATTCTTTTCCTGAGGCTTTAAGGAGAGCATTAAGGCAAGACCCTGATGTTATTGTTGTGGGAGAGATGCGTGATTTAGAAACTATTGCCACAACTTTAACAGCAGCTGAGACTGGACACTTAGTTTTGGCAACTTTGCACACTCCTGATGCCCCCCAAACGATTCAGAGAATCATAGATGTTTTCCCTCCTCATCAACAGAAACAGGTAAGAGTGCAGTTGGCTGATTGCCTTCAGGGAGTAATTTCGCAATTATTGCTTCCTCGAGCTGATGGAAGAGGTCGTGTTTTGGCTACCGAGGTGATGATTGCCACTCCTGGTGTAAGAAATTTAATTCGTGAGGGCGAAATTGCGCAAATTCCTTCTTTGATTCAGATGGGAGCCCAACACGGAATGCATACGATGGATAAGTGTTTAAAAGAGTTGTATAAAAAGGGGATAATTACGCGGGAAACAGCATTAAGTAAAGTAAAAAATGTAGCTGATTTTGAGAATCTATGAAGTTTAAAGGAAAAGTTTTCAAATTCGGAGATAATATTAACACAGATTTTATTATTTCCGGAAGATATAAATTTTCTATTACCGATATGAAAAAACTCTGTAAGCATATTTTTGAAGATATCCGACCCAATTTTTATAAAGAGATTTCGCCTCTCCAGTCTATAATTGTAGGAGGGATAAATTTTGGTTGTGGTTCATCTCGGGAACAGGCACCTTTAGTGATAAAAGAGGCAGGGATTCTATGTGTAGTGGCAAAAAGTTTTGCTCGCATATTTTATCGCAATGCTTTCAATATCGGTCTGCCTTTAATTGAGACAGATACGGACAAAATAAATGAAGCCGATACAATAGAAGTAGATGTAAACAAAGGAATAATTAAGAATTTAACTACTTCTTTAAGTATAGAGTTTAAATTATGGGATAAATTTAGAAAAGAGTTAATTAAATGTGGAGGAATTGTTAACTATTTAAAAAGATATAAAGACTTCCAGCTTAATGAAATATAAAATCACTCTCATCCC
>CAZESF010000170.1:0-1709 GCA_964515205.1 uncultured Planctomycetia bacterium | reverse complement strand
TGGCTTTAAATGTTTTGGGTATCTCCTCATTAAAAATTTTAGAATTTTTCCTTATTATAGGGATCATCTTTTCTCTAACTCTTTTTATTCTTAATGATAAAGTTTTTTCTCATTTTCATTATCTTTATCGTATTCAGGCAAAAAATTTAAAAACAGAAAAAATTACCTCTTTCATTGAACCAGGTATATTTTTAGAAAATTTTGGCAATTTTATTCTTCATGTAGAAGATGTAGAAGAGAATCATCTAAAAAATATTTTTATTTATACGATTAAAGAAAACAAACTCAATGAGGTAACTTTTGCCAAAAGAGGAGAGTTTATCATTGAGAATAAAAAACTTAAGATGAAATTGGAGGATGGATTTCAAGATCGCGTTGACCCTAAAAATCCGGAAAAGTTTTTCCGTCTTAATTTTAAAATCTTTTTTACAGAATTGCCTATCTTAAAAAAATTAGGAAAAATAGAAAAAAAACCTCAGGATCTTACTTTCAAAGAATTAAGGGAAAAAATAAATCATTTGAAAAAACTGGGAATTAATCCTAAAAAGCTTGAGTTAAATCTTCATAAAAGAATCAGCCTTTCTTTCACTCCTATAGTATTTATCATCTTAGGATTTGGAGTCGCCCTTAATTTAAAACATCGCGCTAAATCAATAAATTTTGGCATCGCTTTTTTATGTATAGGTTTTTTCTATCTTTTTTTAATTTTGGGAGAAACCTTATCCTGCACAATAAATTTACCACCTCTTGTAGGAATGTGGCTTCCCAATTTTTTATTTTTAGGAATAGGGATATACTTTATAAAACATGCGCATTTTAGATAAATATATTCTTTCAAAGATAATAAAGGGATACTTTTGCCTTCTTTTTCTGTTTTTGGGATTATTTATAATAATTGATATATTTTCTAACTTAGAAAGTTTTTTAAAAATTAAGATAACTTTTTTAGAAATCATTAATTATTACCTTTTTTCTCTCCCCTTTATTTTCCTTAAAGTAAGTGCTTTCTCACTTCTTATAAGCAGTATTTATCTATTTGGAGAACTTAACAAAAATAATGAGTTGATAGGTATACGCATAGCAGGATTAAGCATACTGCGAATAATTCTACCCGTATTTACTTTTTCTTTGATAATCTCCCTTTTTTCATTATTTATTCAGGAAAAAGTTTTACTTTCTTCTCAGAAAAAAATAGAAAAGACTAAATTAAAATTATTTAAAAATAAAAAAATATCGGCAAAAGAGAATTTGGCTTTCCGCTATCAAAATATGATTTTTTTTGCCTCCTCTTACTTACCTGAGGAAAATATGCTTAAGGATGTAATTGTTTTTAAAGAAAATGCAAAAGGAGAGATTGAGGAAAAAATTATTGCCAAAAGAATAATCAATAAAAATAATCAATGGGAAGCAAACGATGTAATTATTTATCCTTTAAATAAAAATTCCCCCCCTCTTTATAAAAAAACATTATCTTTAAATATTAAAAAAGTCTTTTTTGAGGATATAATTATAAAAAAAAGTGTCTTCTCTCAGTTTTCTTCTTTAAAAGATATTTATAAAGAAAGAGAGAGATTGAAAAAGATAAAAGCAAAAAGACTTGTGGAGTATCTTACTATTCAGTATCATGAAAAGTTATGTGAGCCTTTTTCTCATTTATTTTTAGTAATCGGGGTTCTTCCTTTTGCTTTAGAGATAAGAAAAAGAAAAGT
>CAZESF010000169.1:0-1715 GCA_964515205.1 uncultured Planctomycetia bacterium | reverse complement strand
TAATTTATCCCATAATTAGAATTGTTTTAGGAAAAGACAAAGCAAGAAATTTGATAAATAATTCTCTTGTAAAATTTGATTTATCATTAATTTTATCTCTCCCTCCTCCCTTAAAAAGTAAGATCATAGTATCTCCTGATCCTTTAATTTATGAGGAAATTTATCTTAGAGATGTATATTTGCATGAAAGTTTAAAAAAGGATTTAATATTATAGACATAGGCGCAAATATAGGCGCATATACAGTTTTGGCAGCGGAAAAAGTTGGGGAAAATGGAAAAGTAATTGCTATAGAACCAGAACCTTGTAATTATAGACAACTTCTGAAGAATATAAAATTAAATAATTTTAAGAATGTAATTATCCGGAATATAGCTTTGTCAGATCACAAAGGAACTGAACAATTATATATTCATTTTTTAGCAGGTAAACATTCATTGTTTATAAAAAATGGTACTATTTCTTCTATAGAAGTTCAAGTAACGACATTAGATCAATTAATTGAGGAATTAGGTTTAAACCAAATAGATGTTATCAAAATTGATACTGAAGGAGCTGAGATGTCTATTTTGAAAGGAGCAGAAAGAACTTTAAAAGCAAATCCTAACATAAAGATAATCGTAGCTAGTTATCATTATCCTTCAGAAAGAAAAGAGATAACTCTTTTTCTAAAAGAAAGGGGTTTTAAGCCAAAAATCTTTCAAGGGGGGATCGTAATAACAATATAATACTTTATTATGAATATCAACAAACCAAAAGTTAGTGTTGTTATTCCTACTTATAATCGTCCTCATTTGATTAGACGAGCGATTCAAAGCGTTTTGAATCAAACTTATCAAAATTTCGAAATTATAGTAGTTGACGATAGTCCAAATGATGAAACAGAAAAGGTAGTAAAAAGTTTTAAAGACAATAGAATAAAGTACCTCCATAATAAAGAGAAAACTAATCTTCCTAAAGCTAGAAATCAGGGAGTGAGAAAATCTAGTCCCGACTCAAAATACATTGCTTTTTTGGATGATGATGATGATGAATGGCTACCTCAATTTTTAGAAAAGACAATAAGAAGATTAGAAGAAGATAAAAAATTAGTAGCTGTGACTTCATTAGGAGAAGAAAGACTTCATACAGATGAGTTAATAAGTAGAGGAGGAAGTTATCCGCGAGAATTTTGGAGGTGCCCGATTGGAAATGGTTGGGTAATTAAAAAAGACATATTTTTAAAAGAGAACATTTGGTATGACGAAAAATTAATAACGAGGGAGGAGTTTGATTTTGGGATTCGCATTGCTGAAACTCGTAAAGTAGAAGTAATGCCCGAAATATTAAAAATATCTTATCCTTACCCCCTAATCAGAGGACAATCACTTTCAACCTCTTTTAATTGTTCAAACTTTTTGTGGGATGTAGAATATTTTTATAAAAAAAATCTGGAAGTTTATAAAAAAGCAGGAAAAAAAGCAGAAAGCTGGCTCCATTATTGGTTAGGAATTGACTGTTGCAAATCAGGAAGATTTAAAGAAGGAAGATGGTATCTCATAAAAAGCTTTTTAATTTACCCTACTTTTAAATGTTTATTTTATTATCTTTTAACTTTTATTTATCCAAAATTGTTTTTAGATTTACGGTATACAATTTTAAAGCATAAAATTTTTCGAAAATGGCTAAAATTGGGTTGAAAGAAAAAATAAAACAAAAAATAAATTCTTTTTTCTT
>CAZESF010000168.1:0-1715 GCA_964515205.1 uncultured Planctomycetia bacterium | reverse complement strand
ATAAATCGCCAATTGTATTTAAAGAGAAATTATCTCCTTCTGAAAGAGCAAAAGAGTCAGCTTCTTTAAATATAAGATTAAAGGAGGGTATAAATTTTTCCCAGTTTCAGAAAGAGACTGGTTTTGACTTCTGGCAGATTGAGGAAAAAAGCCAAATTCATGATTTGATAAATAAAGGATGGTTAAAATATAAAAAAAGAGGAAAAAAGAAAGTAGGGATTTCTCTTACTGAAGAAGGATTTTTGTTTGCTGATTCTGTCTCTTCATCTTTATTATAAATTAGGGATAGATGAGAGAGGGGATAAAGATAAGTAAATTTTTAAGTTATATTTTAAGGCACAATCCTTATCAGTTTAAATTAAAATTAGACAGATATGGATTTGCTGATTTAGATGAAGTTTTAAAAATTTTAAAGAAAAAATTTCCCCAGATAGAGAAAAACGAACTTGAGGAATTGGTTTATGAAGATAAGCAAAGCAGATTTCAGATAAAAGGGAATAAAATCAGAGCACGTTACGGTCACAGTATAGATGTAAAGCCTTTCTCAAACAATAAAGATATTCCTCAAATTCTATATCATGGCACATCAAGAAAAAATTTAAACTCTATTTTAAAAGAAGGATTAAAACCCCAAAAAAGGAAATTTGTCCATCTTTCTCTTGAGATAGAAGAGGCAAAAAGAGTAGGGAAAAGAAAGGATTTGAATCCGGTAATTTTAAGAATTGATGTAGAGAAAGCTAAGAAGAGAGGTATAAAATTTTGGCGTGAAGCAAGAGTAGTTTTGGCAGTCTATATTCCTCCTGAATGCATTTCTCTTTAGCTGGTAATATACAGGTCGGGTTTGACAAATAGGATAATTTAAAGAGTAACTTACATATAAATTCGCGACCGTGAGTTTATATGTAAGTTATTATTTGGAGAAAATTTTTTGAGATTTTTTGAATTCTTGTTAAAATTAAAAAAGCCGGGATAGCTCAGGGGTAGAGCAGGCGATTCGTAATCGCCAGGTCGAGAGTTCGAATCTCTCTCCCGGCTTTTTAAAATGATTACCCCTTATATTTACCTTCTTAAAAAAAGAAATTTTTTTCTTTTATGGATGAGTCAAGTTATCTCTCAGTTTGGGGATCGTCTTACCCAGATGGCTTTAATTGGTCTTGTTTATGAGATTATGCCTGCCTCCTCATTCACTTTAGCAAAAGTAATGAGCATTCCTTTAATTGCTGTATTTTTAGTTTCTCCGGTTGCCGGCGTTTATATTGACCGTTGGGATAAGCAAAAAACGATGTATATTAGTGATTTTTTAAGAGGTATATTTATTCTTTTAATTCCTGTCTTAATGGTTAAATTTAAATTAATGATTGTGCTTTATCTTCTTATTTTTCTCTCTTTTTGTGTAGGAAGATTTTTTATTCCTGCAAAAATGGCAATTATTCCTTCTTTAGTAGAGAAAGACAAGATAATTTTGGCTAATTCTTTAATCTCCACAACCGCAATGATTGCCGCAATTTTAGGATTTGGGGTGGGAGGAATAATTGTGGAGAAGTTAGGAGCAAAGATGGCTTTTTTTATTGATTCCTTAACATTTTTTCTTTCTTCCTTTTTGATTTTCTTTATTCAGCCGAAAACAAGAGGTAGATTTAATCCTCATGATTTTATAGATTTGGGAAAATATGCGATTAAAAAAGTGAAAGAATCTGTACTTGTAGAAATGAAAG
>CAZESF010000167.1:0-1721 GCA_964515205.1 uncultured Planctomycetia bacterium | reverse complement strand
GTAAAATGAGCAATTCCTTTAACTTCTTTTTTCTCAAAGCGGGCTCCGGCACGAACAAAAATTCCCAGACTTGCAGTATTAAAACCAGAAAGATGCGAATAAATTAAATCAACTCCTTTTATATTCAAAATGCGGAACATAATTCTTTTACATAATTAGATAGTCTTTTTAAAAAATCTTTCTCAAGATAATTGTCTTTTATATATTTTACAATTGCACTTCCTACAATTACTCCATCGCTTTCTTTAATAATCTCTTTTATCTGCGATTTTTTATGTATTCCGAAACCAACACAAATATTAATATCTTTTTTTAATTTTTTAATTTCTCTTAAGTGAGAAAAAAGTTCTCCTAAAGGAATCCTTTTGGGTCCTGTGATGCCTGTAACAGAGATATAATAGATAAAACCACAAGATAAAGAAAGTATCTTTTTTGCTCGTTCTATTTTTGTGGTAGGAGTAATAAAAAAGATTGTATCTAAATAATTTTTCTTTGCTTCTTTTATATATAAACCAGCTTCCTCGAAAGGCAAATCTACAATCATTATTCCTGAAACTCCTGCCTTGCGACAATCTTTTAAAAATTTTTTCAGTCCATAAACGTATACAGGATTATAATAAGTCAGAATAATTAAAGGTGTAACTAAAGATTTTTTTAATTTTTTTAATGAGTAGAATAGTTTATCTGTGGTAGCTTTTCTATCTAAAGCAATTTGATTTGCCTCCTGAATTATAGGACCGTCAGCTAAAGGGTCAGAGAAAGGCAGACCTATCTCAATAAAATCAACACCTGTTTTATCTAAGGTTTTAATTATCTTTTCGCTTAAAGAAATATTCGGAAAACCAAAAGGAACAAATACAATAAGTGCTTTCTTTTTATTTTTTTTAAGAGTTAAGAATTTTTCCTCAATCTTTCCCATCTTTTCACTATCTCCAAATCTTTATCTCCTCTTCCAGAAAGACAGACAATAACTAAGCTGTTTTTATATCTTTTTGCGATCCTTTTAAGATAAAATATCGCATGTGCTGGCTCTAAAGCAGGAATTATTCCCTCAAGGCGCGTCAGTAAATAGAATCCTTCAAGAGCCTGATTATCGGTTACCGCAACATAAGAAGCTCTTTTTATCTTTTTGTAAAAAGCATGTTCTGGCCCTACCCCAGGATAATCTAAACCGGGGGCAATAGAATGGGTCTCTTTAATCTGACCAAATTTATCCTGTAAAACAAATGACTTCGCCCCATGAAGTACCCCTACAGTTCCCTGTGATATGCTTGCTGCATGTTTCTTCCTTAATCCAGAGCCAGCTGCTTCCACACCAATAAACTTTACATCTTTATCCTCAAAAAAAGGATGAAAAAGACCGATTGAGTTTGAACCTCCTCCCACACAAGCAACTAAAAAATCAGGAAGGCGTCCCTCTTTTCTTAAAATCTGCTTTCTTGCTTCTCTGCCAATTACTGTCTGAAAATCTCTGACAATTACCGGATATGGATGAGGACCCACTACAGACCCTAAAAGATAATGGGTGGTTCTAACATTTGTAACCCAATCTCTTATTGCTTCATTACAGGCATCCTTTAAAGTCTTTGAACCACTTCTTACTTTAATTACTCTTGCCCCCAGCATCCTCATTCTATATACATTCATTCTCTGCCTTTTCATATCTTCTTCTCCCATATAAATATCACACTTAAATCCAAAAAGAGCAGCCACCGTTGCGG
>CAZESF010000166.1:0-1728 GCA_964515205.1 uncultured Planctomycetia bacterium | reverse complement strand
CCGAGACATTAAAATATTTGACAAATTAATTGAATATTGAGTATAATTTAAAGATGGCCAAGAAGAAAGTAATTTTGCTTTTTGTTTTTTTATCTTTTTATCCTTCTATTAGCTTTCCTCAAAGCTCTCTACAAAATATTCTTCAAGAAAAAATGAAATTTCTTGAAGAAAGAATAAAAATGATGCAGGGGGAGTTAAAAAAGAAAGATGAAATTATTAACTCTTTGAAAAAACAGATTAAAAACTATACTTTTTTGAAAGGAAAAGAAATCCCTTCCTCTCAATTAACTCAATTGTTTACGAAAATTCAAATTAAAATTAAAAAGTTAAGAGAGATTAATCATCTTCTTGTAGAAAAATTAAAAGCTAAGGATGAAGAAGCAAAAAAAGCAAAAAGGGAACTGGAGAGAGTAAAAGAAAAGTTGGGGGAGGCAGAGAAAGGAAGAGAGAAAGTAGAGCATCTATCCCAACTTAAGGCGAAAATCGAAAATCTCACAGATGCTTTAAAATCTAAAGATGAAGAGCTTAAAAAGAAAGAAGAAGGATTAAAAATAAAGATGAAAGAAATAGCACATCTTAAAAAAGCAATTAAAGAGAAAGAGGCAAGTTTTGAAAAGGAAAAGGAGTTTTTAAGGAGAACGAAGGGACAACTTGAGGAAGAGAATGAAAAATTAAAAAGAGACATTTTGCAATTAAAAGATAAGATTGTTAAATATGAAAAACAAATCGAGAATCTTAATTCGTCTATTGAAAAATCCACGGGTTTAAGTAAACAATTAGAGGAGGAGAAAGAAAAGGAGATTGAATTATTAAAAGAGAAGCTAAAAGAAGCACAGCTTCAATTAGAAAAGAAAGAGGAGGAATTTACATTACTTCTTAAGAAAAATAAAGAAACAATTGAAGAGCTAAGAAAGAAATTAGAGAAAAAAGAAGAAGAGGTTGCGAATTTAAAAAGAACCATTCAGAATGCCCTAATCTATATAAACAAATTAACTACCCCTCCATCACCCTGAAGAAAGGTTTTTTCTGAAAAAGTTGAATCTCTTTTACATAAAATGCAGGTAGATACAAAAAGAAATTCTAATATTTATAAAAACCCAATTCGACCTACAGAGTTGCTGGGAAATGTAGAAACTTTCCTTGTTTTGTCTAAAAATCTTGCTATAATAAAAAATCCTATGTTTGATTTTTCCAAAATAGCTGATTTAGGAAGATTGGCAAAAGAAGCAAAGAATATTCAAGAAAAACAGGAAAAGTTTCAAAGAAGACAAATTGAACTTTTAGAGAAGATTTTAGAAAAAATTGAGGAAGTTATACAACTTTTAAAAAAGAACCCTCCATCTTGAATTTTTAGGAGAAAATATTGTATATTTATTCTGATGAAAGAGTTCTGCAGGAAGATTGTTTTCTGTATTATTTTCTTCTTTATAGCTCTTCACAGTAATTTTTTATACAGTAATAATACCTTCTCCCATTTAAAACTGGTTCTTCTTAAGAAAACAGATGAAGAGGTTATTGCTCTGTTAGGATTGCCTTCGAAAGTGTTTCCTTCCTTTTATGAAAAGGATGTAAAAATCTGGTATTATGAGCATATTTATGAAGTTAATTCTTTAAAAGATATCTATATTCTTTTTAAAGATGATCGGGCGAAAGAAGTAAAGCAAGGGTTATTTAAAGAAATAGATCCCTAATCTTCCTACCTAAAATACTAATCCTAGTAAGGCAAAG
>CAZESF010000165.1:0-1757 GCA_964515205.1 uncultured Planctomycetia bacterium | reverse complement strand
AAAAAGTTTAATTCAAGAATGTATTTTACATGCCGTAAGGAATACGATAAGCAGAGTAAAGAAAAGAGATAAAGTTATGGAGATACTATCTGAGGGAGAAAAAGCAGAAAAGATATTATATTTGGTAATTGCACAATTAAATGAAGTTTATAAGGAAAGGAAGTTAAGGAATTTTGAAGAAAAGTAGCAGCGTTATTTAGAAGAGAAGAACAAAAACCGGAAGGTATTAACTCAGACACAATTAACTTAACATAACCAAAATTTGAGGAAACTCCACGAACATTAAATATTGACGGTTAAAAATTTTTGATTTATTATAATCTCATCAAAATGATAAAAGTAGCTGTATTGGGAGCAACTGGTTTCAGTGGAGAGGAATTAGTCAAAATTTTAACCCCCCATCCTAAGGTAGAAATTAGCTATCTTTCCTCTCGTACACAAAATCCTTTTTTATATGAAGAAAATTTTTCTCGCTTCAGGAATATTTCCCATTATATCTGTGAACCTTTGAATTTAGAGAAAGTAGTAAAAGTAGCTGATTTTGTATTTCTTGCCTTGCCTCATACAGTTTCTATGGAATTCGCCCCATTTTTGTTAAAGAATAATAAAAAAGTCATTGATTTATCTGCTGATTACCGGCTTCCTCCTCATTTATATAAAAAATGGTATAAAAAAACTCATAAAGATAAAAAAAATTTAAAAAAAGCAGTTTATGGATTGCCAGAGTTTTTTAAAAAAGAAATAGAAAAAACTGACTTAGTTGCTAATCCGGGCTGTTATCCTACAAGTATCATATTAGCTTTAGCTCCTCTGCTTTGTGAAGATTTAATAGAAGAAGAGGTTTTCATAAATTCTATCTCCTCAATTACAGGAGCCGGACGTAAAGCTTTGCTGGAGTATCACTATGCCAATATAGATGGAAATATTTGGGCTTATAAACCTTTAGAACATCAACATATCGCCGAGATTAGCCACGTTTTAAAAAAAATCTCCCGGAAAAAAATAGAATTAAACTTTGTTCCTCATGCAGCAGGATTGGAGCGAGGAATTTATTCTACTATATATGCTCATTTGAAAAAAAAATGTAAAAAAGTAGATGTTTTAAAGATTTATCATCATTTTTATAAAGATGCTTTTTTTGTGCGTATAAGGGAAGATACCCCCAAACTTAAAGATGTAGTGTATTCTAATTTTTGTGATATAGGATTTGTGGTGAGAAATAAAAAAATAATAATTTTTTCCTGTTTAGATAACTTGGTTAAAGGTGCCTCGGGCAATGCTGTGCAGAATATGAATATTATGTTGGGATTAGATGAGAAAGAGGGACTTTTATAATGATAGAAGGGTTTTTGTTTTCAGGAATAAAAAGTGGGATTAAAAAGGAAGGATTAGATTTAGGGCTTATTTATATTCCTCAGGGAGCCTGTAGTTGTGGTTTTTTTACAAAAAATGTTAATTCTTCTTATTCGGTAAGGATAAGTAAAAGACATATAAAAAATAAAATCTTTGCTGTTTTGGTAAATAGTGGAAATGCTAATTGTTTTACACACAAGCAAGGACTAAATGATACTTTAAAATTAACAGAAGAATTAGCTAAATATCTCAAAATCAAAAAAGAGAATGTCTTGATTGCTTCCACAGGAATTATTGGAAGGAAACTGCCTTTTTCTAAAATAATAAAAAAAATACCTCTTTTGGTTAGGAATTTAAAAAAAGACCCCACTTTGTTCTCTAGAAGTATTTTAACCACAGATACT
>CAZESF010000164.1:0-1758 GCA_964515205.1 uncultured Planctomycetia bacterium | reverse complement strand
AAAAAATTATACTTATTTTTTCTTTTTTTGCTGTTGTGCTAAATTCTTATGCTTTCTGGATTTGGTCTCCTAAAACTCAAAAGTGGAAAAATCCTCAATATTCTTCTTTGGCTACACCTCAACTGCAACTTAAAAAAGCTTTAGAGACCTTTAAAAATCGCAAATACAAAACTGCTTTGCGGGAATTTAAAAAGATTCTTATTCACTTTCCTGATGCTCAAGAAGCTGCTGAATCCTGCTACTATATAGGAAGATGCTGGGAGAAATTAAATCGATTTTATCAGGCATTTTTAAGTTATGATAAATTAATTACTACTTATCCTAATAGCAAAAGAATTCAGGAAGCTTTAGAAAGAGAATATAAAATAGGTGAGTATTTTTTAAATGAAAAGTCAAAGAAGTGGTTGGGAATTTCTATATACAATTTAGTAGAACATCCTTCCTTAGAGATATTTAGAAGAATTGCTGAACGTGCCCCTTATTCAAAGTATGCTCCTGCGAGTCTATATAAGATGGGAGTGATTTTAGTTCAATTAAAGAGATGGGATGAAGCAAAAGATGTATTTCAGAAGATTGTAGATAATTATCCAGATAGTAAATGGTTTAAATTAGCTAAGTTTCAGCTATCTTTGGTATGTAGCAAATTATCTTTAGGAAGTGATTATGATGGCACTTATTACCAAGAAGCAAAGAAAGGACTTGAGGAGTTTCTTAAGAAATATCCGGAAGCAAAAATATCCAAAAAAGCAAAAAAAATTTTAGAAGAAGTTAAAGAAAAAGAGGCAAAAAAATATTTTAATATTGCACAGTTTTATAAGAAACAAAAAAAGTTTAAAAGTGCGATTGTTTATTATGAGTTATTAATAAAAAAATATCCAGAGAGTAAATATGCTCAGGAAGCAAAAAGAATACTTAAGGAGTTGAAAAAATGAAAATAAAATATTGCCTTTTTTTTCTTCTATTTCTTTCAAACTGTGGTTATACAACTTTCTTAGGTGAAATTAAAAATATTTATGTAAAACCGGTTATTAATTCTATAAAGATAACAAAGGAAGAAAGAGCCTATAAGGAATATAATCTTTATCCTCTTTTTTTAGATAAGTTACTTACTAACCGTCTTGTGGAGGAGATTAATTTACGGGGCGCATATTCAACTAAAGTCTCTGATGCCTATTTATTAAAATGTGAAATTTACGATTTTAAAGCAGAAGGATTAAGATATAGCGATAGTGATGAGGTTAGTGAACAGAGATTAAAATTATATGTAAAAGTAAAACTTTTCTCTCCCCAATCAAAATTATTGAAAAAAAGAGTAATTGTTGGTCAGACTACTTATTTTTTATCCGGCCCTTATAGAATCAGTCAAGAGGACGCTTATAGAAATTTAGTTAAAGATACTGCTCAGCGAATTGTAGAATTTATCCTTTCTGACTGGTAATGAAAAAAGAGATTTTTTGTATTATTGGTTCTGATTATATTCATCGCCATCGTGCTTTAGAAAGGATAAAAAATGAAATTTTAAAAAATAATAACATTTCTTTCTTAGATATAGTCACCGTTTATCCTGAAAAGGCAAAAAAAAGGGAAATAAAAGAGATATTAAATTTAGCTTCTTTCGGCAAAAGAAAAATGATTATTTTTAAAAATCCTCAAAATCTTTCCTCCTCCCTTAAAAACTTTCTTTATAAGGAATTTAAGAAGAAAATAGATGCTTTTTTAGTTTTTGAGATTGAAAAAGATTATAATAAGTTTTCTGAA
>CAZESF010000163.1:0-1770 GCA_964515205.1 uncultured Planctomycetia bacterium | reverse complement strand
CTTATTTACAACAGAAGAAAAACAGGAGAATAAAGAAGAAGCAGAAGAAAGTAAGGATAAAGAAAATGATGGCGGTTTATCTAATAAAGAACCTATTTCTAAAAATAATCCTTTATGGTTTAGAGGAGATTTGAAGAACGAAGAAAAAAAGATTTTGACTGTTTTGATAAGCGGAGCTGATAGAGCAATAGCAATTCTTGATTATATAATGTTTTATTCCTACTTGAGGATTTACTGGTATCTTAAAGGATTTTCCTTAAAGATTGTTAAAAATGCTACCTCTGAAGATTTAAAGAGGGTGATAGAAGAACCTTCTTTAGAGTATGTAGCAGTTGCAGGTCATGGCTGTTGGAATAGCTGGTGGGCTACAGATAGGGAAGTAAATGAGGAGGAGATAAAACAGTGGGTTAAGCAGCAAACTGATTTTTCTTATAAGAAAATGTTCATCACTTATACTTGTGGAGTTTCTTCTATTTCCTCAAAAGAAGTCAATATTGAAGATAAATTTGGTTATCATGTAGTAAAGAATCCTTACCAGTCCTTATTGGGCACAAAAGAGGATTCTTCAGCATTGTGGGAATTAGCAAGACCTTCTTTATTTTCCCTGCAAGAATTGATAAAAGAAGATTCTTGTGTTTTAAAATTCTTGCGCTTAGGAGGAGACGCTTTTATTCTTACAACTGTGATGGTAGGGATTTTGTTTTTCTTCCTCTGTTTTTCGAAGGTTATCAATTGTGCAAACCATTCATATATTATATTGAATTCAGTTAAGAGTGGTGTTATCGCATTAATAATCAGTGCTTTGATGAGATATAAAAATAAAAATAATAAGGTAAATATAGTTACTAATAATGAGGAGAAGGTTTTAACTTCTTCAAATAAAGATGGTGGAATTTTAACTCTTTCTGAATACGATGGTGGGAAAGAAAAGAATACCTCCTTTATCAAGTTTTTTCTTTTAGGAGCAGGAATTGCGATCTCTGCTTTCATAATGAAAGAAATCTATCAAAGAAGTATAGAGCCTATATTCCATTACTATGGAGCTGGAGCTGAAAAATACGCCTCCCATATTTGGTGGTTCAATCACCTGAATAGTCAGATGTGGTTTTCTATAATTATCCAAATAGCTCTTATTCTCTCTATAGAATTACTATACCTTAATAAAGAAGAAATTCTTTCCAAAATTAAGAATTTCAAAGAAAGTATAAAGATAATGATTCTCTCTTTACTTCTAACTTACTTCTTGTGGCAGAATGTAATTACCCGAGCTTTCACTCCTTCTATAGAGAGACTTCTATATCTGCCTTATTTAGGGTATCTATTCTTTGGGGTAGGGGCTATAAGCAGTATTTATTATTTAGTTAAAGCGGACAAATTTAAAACCTTCAAAGAAAACACTATTCTGAAGAGAATAAACCAGATAGAGAAAGTGTTACTGCCTATTTCGGCTTTAACTTCTCAGACCATTATAGGAGTTGTATTTATTATCTTCTATTTAGCATATCTTGATCTGTCAAGAAAAGGAGAGATTAGATTTTTTGATGAAAACAGTAAAACTACAATTACTTCACCTGGTGAGATTGATAAAAATAACCAGAATAACAAGAATGACGGTGGAAGGCAAGATGAATTAAAATCACAAAAAGTCGAAACAATTAATAAGTTATTATTACAGGATGGGGGAGGAAGAAAAGAGGTTGTTTCTACCAGAGAAGGAATTACCAAAAAGGAAGCTTTAAAGATAATAAGAGAAGAGCTTTCTTCGGTATT
>CAZESF010000162.1:0-1778 GCA_964515205.1 uncultured Planctomycetia bacterium | reverse complement strand
AATACCGGCAGAGTCTCTTTATAATATCCTCCATATATATTTGCCTGTCCATAAATTTTTGCTGCTTTTAAATATTGAGGATAAAAAATTCCATACTTAACAAGACAGGTAATCTCATAAGGCAGAAGAATAATGCTTACTCCTACTAAAAACAGAAAAGAATTCCTAATTTTGTAAGGATGAAAAAATAAAAATATCAACAAATAACCCAAAATATTAAAAATATTAGCGGCACGAACAAGCGTGGCCACTCCCATAATAATTCCTATAATCAAAGGAAAATAAGAGTATTTTTGAGAAAGCCTTTTTAAAAAATAGAAGGATAAAATTAAGAAAAAAAGATGAAGGGGCTCTGTCCAAGGAAAAAGAGAAACATAAAAAAGAGTATAATTAAGACTAAGTAAAGTGCATAAAAAATAGCGTGTTTTTTTTGAGATTTCAGGAAAAAGGAAAAAAATTAAAAGCAAATTTAAATAGATAAAAAATATATTCATAAAAGAGACAGCCTTTACACTTTTAAAAACAGCAAGAGCAATGCCACAAAGAAAGGGAAATAGAGGATGCATAAAGGGTAAGGCAGGATAAAAAGAATCCTTCCAGAAATGATAAAAATTATAAGAAATTACAAATCCTTTCTTCTCAATTAAGTTTTTTCCTATATTCAAATAAAGGCAGGCATCTGGAGAAAGAAATTGTCCAAAAAGAATAGGGATAATTCTTACTGAAACAGTAATCAAAAAGATCCAGAATAAATCTTTCGTCTTACTCTTCATTTAAAAGGTTAAGTGCCTCTTTAATAACTACAGAAGGCGCTATATTTTTTAAACAGGGAATTCTTCCTCCGCAGAATAAAGCTGGTTTTGTGCGATAAAGATAAATACAGGGGCTGCAATCATAATCTAAATAAATTATTTTGTGTTGAGGATCTTTGACTCCAAACAACTCTGGATCTCCCGGCCCCCAGATAGATAAAGAAGGAGTTTTCTCAAGATAAGCTAAATGAAGAGGGCCTGAATCATTAGTAATCACTAAAGAAGATAAAGAAATAAGAATCAAAAATTCTTTAATATTCAATCTTCCGGAAAGATCCAAAACTTTACTTTTACCTTCTCCAGTTAATTCTTCAATTATTTCTTTAACATAGCTGGATTCTTCCTTTGTTCCAACAAACACTATTTTTAAATTTTCTCTTTTTGATAAATTCTCCACAACTTCTACAAAATACTCCTTAGGCCATCGCCGACATTCAGCTAACTCTCCTGCATTAGGATTTATAACAATTAATTTATCTTCTAAATTTATGGATTTCAAATATTTTTTCCTGAATTCATCTTTCTCTTCTTGAGAAAACTCAATTTTTTCATACTCTATCTTTTCTATCCTTACCCCCAACACTTCACATATCATCTTATATGTACGCAGAATATGTTTGCTAGGATTAAAATATACAGGAAAGTTTATCAAAGATAAACGCCAGAAAAAAGGCAGATATAATCCAATGCGTATACGAGCTCCGCTTAAAAAACTTATTAAAGTTGAGAATTTAGAGAAAAATTCCAAATCAATACATACATCTGCTTTCTCCATACTTAATTTTATAAGTTGCCTGAAAGTATCTTTCAAAAATTGTAAGAATCCAGAGGTAGAAATTGTCTCAATTTGATCAGATATTTTAAGAATTTCCACAATCTCTTTGCGTGAAGAAAAAGTCAGAAAAGTTATCTTTGCATCTTTATATTTTTTCTTTATCTCTTTAAGAAAAGGAGAGAACATAACTA
>CAZESF010000161.1:0-1813 GCA_964515205.1 uncultured Planctomycetia bacterium | reverse complement strand
CTTATCAATTCAGTATTTCTAAATTAAAATATGGCTCTGGTATAGGCTTAAGATATAAAACAAAGTGGGGATTTATAAGAGTAGATTTTGCCGGTAAGATAGGGCCGGATAAAGATACCTCACGCACAAGAATTCATGTTAGTTTCGGTCTGCCTTTTTGATAATGGGGGAGATAAAATATAAACCAATTGGGGTGATTTACTCTCCTTTTAAAGAGCCTAAAGGAGTTCCTATTCAGCCTCAAGCAGCAAAAGGTATCAAGGGAAAAGTGGAAGTATTTTCTGAATACAAAGAAGCTTTAAAAGATTTGGGTGGTTTTTCTCATATTATCTTGATTTATCATTTTCATCTTACCAGAGGCTATAAATTAAAAGTAAAACCATTTATGGATAAAAAATTCCATGGAATATTTGCTACCCGTGCACCCTCCAGACCCAATCCTATTGGCATTTCAGTAGTGCGTCTTCTTAAAATTAGAAAGAATATTCTTTATATAGAGGATGTAGATATTGTAGATAAAACTCCTCTTTTAGATATAAAGCCTTACGTTCCTCAATTTGATATAAAAGAAGTAGAAAAAATAGGCTGGCTTAAAAAGAATATATTTAAATTAAACAAGACAAAAGACGACGGAAGATTTATAAAGTAGTAGTCTTCTTTTTATTCTTTCTGATGAAATAAATTCAGATACTCTTCATAAAAGAAAACTCTATTTCTCTTTCTATTTCCCCATTCTTTAAGTACCCCTAATTTCAGAAATTTTTTAATCAAATTATTTGCATTAGGAGGTGCTAATTTAGTAATCTCTATAACATTCTTTGCAGTGATAAAAGGTTGATTATAAAGTCTTTCCAACAATAACAATGCAGGTTTTGCGCTTTTTCCTAAGTAAGCTATTTTCTTGCGGTCTCTTTCTCTTAATTCAATAATTTTTCTGGAAAGCTCTACAGCTTCTTTAGAAATTTCAATCACCGCCTCTAAAAAAATTTAACCCATCCTTCAATGTCATCTTTTTTAGAAATTGCGTCCAATCTATCATAATAAAGACTTCTATATCTTCTAAAATAATCTGAAAGATAAAGCAAGGGTTTTCTCAAGATACCTCTTTCATAAAGGTAAAAAGTAATTAAGAGTCTTCCTGTTCTTCCATTTCCATCTAAAAAAGGATGGATCAACTCAAATTGAGAGTGAATTAAAGGTGTCTTGATGAGAATAGGAATGTTCACATCTGCATGTAAGAATTTTTCAAAATTATCTAATAAAGGCATTAATTTATCTGGAGGAGGTGGAACATATACAGCGGTTTTAGGAGTTCTTCCTCCAATCCAATTTTGAGTTTTTCTGAACTCCCCAGGAAAACGCTCTTGACCCCTTACACCTTTTAAAAGTATAGAGTGTATCTCTCTTATTAATCTTAAAGACAATGGCAGCTCTTTCAGTCTTTCTATTCCATAATTCATTGCTTCTATGTAGTTTATTATCTCCTTAACATCTGAAGGGATGGTGGGATCAAGAATTTTTGCCTCCATTTTTAACACATCGTAAAATGTGGCTTGTGTGCCTTCAACTTGGGAAGAAGAAGTGGCCTCTTTTCTTATATACATAAAAATAAAAAAATCTACATCAGGAAGTAACTCACAAATACCATCTAATCTCCCTAAAAATCTATCAGCAGAGGACAACAGATTTAACATTTCATCATCAATATTTACTTTTAAAGAAAAAATTGGGCACAAATGCCTTATAGGACAAATCTCCTCAAAATTGTTGAATCCAACCCCCACTTCTCATAATTACGCTAATCGTAATTAAC
>CAZESF010000160.1:0-1816 GCA_964515205.1 uncultured Planctomycetia bacterium | reverse complement strand
ATTAAATCTCTATAAATGGAGAGGATTTAAAAAAGTATCTTGAGCCTAAATGAAAGATTAAATTTACTTTTTTTGTATTCCAGAAATTATTCTCAAAAAAATCATTTTCTGCCTCAGCATAAATAACTTCTCCTAAAAAAAGATAGTGATCCCCCACTTTCTTATAATCACGCAGGTAACATTCAAGATGAGCAATTGCTTCTTTAATACGGAAAGCTTTAACTAAATAATACGCTTTCTCTTTTCCCAAGCCCACTTCTTTAAATTTATCTTCAACATCCCATCCACTTAAACTGCCACATTTAACTACCTTATCTAATAAAGACCAATCGCAGATATTAATAATAAATTCTTCACTTTTCTTTATAAGTTCTGTGGAAAAGTGTTTTTCTGCCAAAGAAATAGCAACAACAGGTGGATTTTTACTTATTGGCATGCACCAAGCACAGGTAGTTAGATTACTTTTATCTTTATATCCACAACTTACAAGCACAACCTCTCCACAATTAATCAAGCGTGTAAAAAATTTCTTCTCCACTTTCTTCCTCATTCTTCCTCCTTTTCAAACAATCAATATCTACAGGCTCTCCTAAGTCCTATTTTTTTAGCATACTCAATCACTTCTAAATACTCCTCCCCAGTAATTCGCCGATTAAGTTCTTCAAATTGATAAGCTTTATAACAGGGATAATACTGAGCCATTATATTGACATAAGTATTCGGGGAAATCTTTTTTATAAAATCAAGAATCTTAAAAGAACCTGCTAATCTATTAGGTAAAACAAGATGGCGAATAAGCAATCCTCGCAAGGCTCGTCCTTCTTTTATTATTAAATCTCCTACCTGCCTGTGCATCTCAACTACTGCAGAAGTGACTATCTCCCAATAATCAGGTGCATTTGAAAACTTTAAAGCAATTTCATTATCTGAATACTTGATATCCGGCATATAAATATCAAAAACTCCCTCAATTAATTTCAAAACCTCACCAGATTCATATCCTCCACAATTATATACCAAAGGAAGCCTTAATCCTTTCTCTATCGCTAAAGGCAAAGCTTCAACAATTTGAGCAATTACATGAGTGGGGGTAACAAAGTTAATATTTTCTGCGCCATTTTCCTGTAAGGTTATCATCATTCTTGCTAAAACTTGTGGGATTACTTCCTCTCCTTCCCCTTGATGAGATATAGTATAGTTTTGGCAATAGATACAGCCTAAATTACAAAAAGAGAAAAATATCGTTCCTGAACCTCCTCTTCCCACCAGTTCCCTTTCTTCTCCAAAATGGAGAAAAAAACTACTTACATAAGCGTAACGCGAAGTTTTACAAAATCCTTTCTTTTTAAATCTATCTACAAAACAGCGGCGGGGACATAAATCACATCTTTTTAATTTTTCTAATAACTTTTCTTTAAGCTCTTTTAATTTTCCTTCTTCATAAAGTTTTAAATAAGAAGGTAACATAATTAAAAATTTGCTTTTAGCTGACCACAAGCAGCTTCAATATTTCTGCCTCTTGGTCTTCTTAAAGTAAAAAATAGATTATATTTTTTTAAAGTATTTTTAAAATTTTCTATTTCTTCCTGTGAAGGAACCTGCCACAAAAAGAATCGTGAAGGATTGTAGGGAATAAGATTAATTTTATATTTTTTAATTCCTTTAAGTAAAATTGATAATTTATATACGTCTTCCTCACTCATATTGAAATCTTTTATAAGAATATACTCAAAAGTTATGGGAAATTTTTCTTTTTTTGAGAAATATTTTACTGCTTCCATAATTTTTTTTAAAGAATATCTTTTAGCTAAAGGAA
>CAZESF010000159.1:0-1818 GCA_964515205.1 uncultured Planctomycetia bacterium | reverse complement strand
GTTTTTAAAAAATAATTTTTCTTTCATTTTATTTAATATTAACATAAATTAATTTAGTTGCGATAGGATTTTTTTATGAAAAAGTAAAAGAATCTTTCTAAAATATCTAAATATTTTATGTTTTATCAATCGATTTCCTTGTTTAGTTATTTTCTGCGAATTTCTTGAATATCTAAAATGAATTTGTTATATTTACCTCTAATGAAGAAAAATCTTTTATTAATAATAGCACCTTTAATAATAATTTTTTTAATTTTGTTTTATTTAAAATTTTATAAATCTCATAAAATGGAAAACCCTTCCTATCCAAAGATTGTAGTTGTTGGACTCGATGGCGCTGGTTGGAATTTAATAAATTTGTTAATTAAAAAATTACCAAATATTCGAAGATTAATGAAGGAGGGGTCTTACGGGATTCTAAAAACAATAAAACCCACTAAATCCTCAGTTATTTGGACTTCAATTGCAACTGGAAAATCTATGGTTAAACATGGAATAGTCGATTGGACATATGTAAATAGAGCGAATATAAGAGTTCCTTATACAAGAAGTGAAAGGAGAGCTAAAGCTTTTTGGAATATTTTAAGTGAAAGAGGAATAAAAGTTGGAGTTGTAAATTGGTTTCTGACCTTTCCTCCCGAAAAAGTAAATGGTTTTATTGTATCCGACCGTTTTAGACATTTAATTAGAAAAAAAACAACGAAGAGATCATTGACAACTTATCCTGCGTTTCTTGAGAAGAGACTTTATTTTGCTCTTCAAAATAGAAAGTCCTTTAAGAAAATTTTAAAGGAGGAGAATCTACCGGATTATCGAACTTGGAGCACCTCAGAAACGAATATTAAGAGAAAAACCCACGACTTCAAGAGAAAAAAGAGATTAGTTGATTTCTATCCGATTTTTTTACTCGAAGATAAAACTATTGAAATAGTAAGTTTATATTTATATAAAAAATTCCCTGTTGATGCTTTTGCTACTTATTTTCGCTTAATTGATGTGGTAAGTCATTTTGGATGTGGATATATAAATCCAGATTTACTAAAAAAAGGTATAGAGGAGGAAGAAAAGAAAGGAAAAGTTTCAAAGAAAACTTTAGCTTTAATAGATAAAGCATTCAGCAAAATAATGGAGCCAGTTTATTCCTATTTCGATAGGATTTTAGGAAAATTTCTTGAATTAATAAATGATGACACCACTTTTATTGTTATTTCTGACCATGCTTTTGGTTTTTATAAAGGAGGATACGGGCATTATGACACGCCCGAGATTCCACACGGGATTATTTTAATAAAGGGCCCCCATATTAAAAAAAAATATAAAATAAAAGATGCTCATATTTATGATATTCTTCCCACTATTTTGTATATCCTCGATCTACCTATTGGAAAGGATATGGATGGAAAAGTTCTTCTTGAGGTGTTTAAAAAGGATTTTGTAAAAAAAAGAAAAATAAAGTATATAGAAACTTACGAAACTCCTACTAAAAGAAAATTTGAAAAGCGAGATGAAACCTTCGATAAAGAGTTATTAAAAGAGCTCAAAGCTTTAGGATATATTAAATAATAATCTTTTTTTGAAAAGAAAAATAGGTGCAGATTTCAATTTAGGAAAAGAAGAGTATATGATTGCGATTGGTTCTGACCATGCAGGATTTAGATTAAAGGCGAAAATAAAAGATTTTTTAAGAAAAAGGGGAGTGGAATTTTGCGATTTTGGTCCTGAAAACGAAGATTCAGTGGATTATCCAGATTTCGGAAAGAAGGTTGCCAAGGCTGTATCACAGGGAGAGGCAGAGCGAGGAATATTAATCTGCGGTTC
>CAZESF010000158.1:0-1832 GCA_964515205.1 uncultured Planctomycetia bacterium | reverse complement strand
ATGTTAGAAAATGCGTTAGAGAAAGATATATTTGAAGGAAAAATGAAGATTAAAGTATTAAAGCCTGAGGATATCATTGGATTAAAAATTCAAGCAATAGCAAATGATGAGGAGCGAGCTTCTCGTGAATTTTTAGATATTGAGGCATTAATGAGTTATTACAGAGAAAACTTAGATTGGGATTTAATTGGAGAATATTTTTCTTTATTTAAGCAGGATAAAAAATTTAAAGAGTTAAAATTAAAATATGACAAAGCTGACTGAGGAAGAAAAAAAGGAATTGAAAGAATTTGCTCAATCTTCTACTTTTAAAGCGGATTTAAGAAGAATATCAGAGAGCCAATACAATCCTTTTATTGTTAAAGACAAGATAGATATAGATCGTTTTGTAATTTTTCTTTCTGAATATAATTATTTTATAAATCATACTTTAAAACCTTTTCGCAAAATTAAAGATAAAAAAAATAAACTCTGAATTTATGAATAAAAGTTATAGAAGGATCATTCTTATAACTGCATTAATTGTTGTCTTCGTCTTTCAAATTCTTCCTGTAAGAAACCCCTCCCCAGTTAAAGGAACAGATAAAATTGTTCATTTTTTTATTTATTTTTGTTTAACTTTTCTTTTCTGGTGGAATGGTTTCTCTCTTTTTAAATCAGTAATATTTGCTATTCTTTATGGGATTCTGATGGAAATAGTGCAAATTCCTGTTCCTACAAGAGATGTTTCGTTTTTTGATTTTTTAGCAAATTGTCTGGGAACATTTGCTTTTTTAGGATTAAGGCTTAGTTTAAAACGAAAAAGATAGAAATTATATATAATCTTTTATGCATCTTGAGAGAATTTTCTTTATTCGCTCTGATAGACTGGGTGAGTTTATCTTATCTCTTCCAGCAATTAAACTGATAAAAGAAAATTATCCCACCTCAAAAATATTTTTATTAGCCAAAAAAGATAATATTAATTTGGTGAAAAGGTCAGGATTTATTGATTATTTTTTTGAGTATAAAGAAGATTTTTTTAAAGGATTAAAAGGAAGTTTTAGGCTGGCAAATATATTAAAAAAAGAAAAAATAGATTGTGTTATTTCATTAAATCCTAAAAAGGAGTTTCATTTTGCTTCTTTTTTAGGAGGAGTGTCTATCAGAGTAGGCTATGATAGAAAGTGGGGATTCTGTCTTAATAAGAAGATTTCTGATAAAAAATATTTAGAGAATAAGCATGAGATAGAGTATAATATAGATTTAGTTCAGTTAATTTGTAAGAGAGTATTTATACCCCAGGTTGAATTACCTATAGATAAAAAAGAATCATTGAATTTTTTAAAAAAAGAGATAGATCTTGAAAAAGATTACATAGTTCTTTACCCTTTTACATCTTCTATCTTTAAAAAGATAGAGAGGTCTTTTTGGATTAATCTGATTAATCATATTAGAAGAGAAATAAGAAAGGATATAGTTCTGATCGGACACGAAGAGGAGGTTGGGGAAAGCAGAATTTTAGAAGAGAAAAGTAATGTAATAAATCCTGTAGGCAGTTTGAGTATAAAAAATTTAGCAGCTTTCTGAGATACAACTGTTTTGCATTTTGTTGGATTAGACTCAGGTCCTATGCACTTAGCAAGTATGTTAAGAATACCTGTAGTAGGGTTATTCAAGGTTACTAATCCAAAAAGATGGGAGCCATTTGGTACACATTCTTTAGTAATTTGCGGTAAAGAGTTAACCGATAATGAGGAGTATTTTAAAAGTAGTGTAGTGAAGCAAAAGAGCTTAATTGTGGTTTCGGTAAATAATGAGAATCAGCTTTTGGTAAGGCGCCCTTTTTCTAA
>CAZESF010000157.1:0-1901 GCA_964515205.1 uncultured Planctomycetia bacterium | reverse complement strand
TGGTTGTATTCTGACCAATTATATTTAATTCCTTTACTCCTTCTTTATCTAAAAACTTTACCTCCTCAATTATTGCTGAATACGGACGACTCTTCAATCTTCCCTTTATAAAAGGGATAGCGCAGAAACTACAGTTATATAAACATCCATCACAAATTTTTAAAAAAGCTATATGAGGTAGGGTCAATCTTTTTTTTAAAAAATATGCTTTATCCTCAATAGGTAAAATCCCTCTCCATTCATCTACTTGAGGAAAATAATATTTAAGTTGCTTAAAATAACGAGAAACCAAGCATCCTCTTACACAAACTTTTTCTATTTTCCTCTTTCTCTTTAATTCTAATGCTTCCTTTATAGCACTAATTGATTCTTCCTTAGCTTCTTTTATAAATCCACAAGTATTTATTATAACAAGATCTACTCCCTCAGGCTTTTTTTTTAGCTTAAATCCTTTATTTAAATATTCCTGAATAATTATCTGAGAATCATAAAGATTGCGAAAACAGCCTAAGGAAAGAACAAAAAATGTTTTCTTCAAAGTTATTTAATTACCGTAATAGAACCGCTTTTAATCTTAAGACTTTTTATTGGTTTGGGTAATTTAGTTAAAGGAGGTTGTCTTTCCCCGTTAACCTCTAAAATTACTGCTGAGCCATCACTAATCCAGAATTCTAACTCTTTAGCGCGCCAAGTTTCTCTCATTCCTTTTTTTAAAAGCCCTTCAAAAATAAGTTTTCCTTCTTCTTTCACTTTTATAAAACAATCTTTTTTTGCTACAAGAGCTACCTCTACTTTTTCTTGAGGAGAAACAACCGGAGAGGATATTTTTTTAGGCTTAGGCGAAGGAGTTTTAATCTTAATCTTTATCTTTGCCAGAAAAAACAAGAAACCTATAATAAGAAAGAGAGTAAGAATTAATTTATACCTTAAAAGAAAAAAAAGAAGTATTTTCTTAAAAAGAAATAATCTCTTAGGGGGTTCCTTTCTTCTTTCATGAAAAGTAGCTATCTTTTTTTCTTCAACGTTTTCTCTTTCTTTACTATAAGAAATCAGACTTTCATCAAATTCTACCCCTAAAAAAGAACAGTAAATTTTCAAAAACCCTTTAAGATAGGTAGGGTTGATTTCCTCCCATTTCCCTTCTTCAATAGATTTTATCACCAAAGGATGAAGCTTGGTTTTCTCTACTATTTCCTCTATAGAAAGATTTAATTTCTTCCTTTTCTCTTTTATTTTTTCAATTAATTCTTCTTTCTTCATACTAACCCTTTTTCCTTAAGATACTCGTCTGGATCAACAAGAATCTCTCTTGCTTTACTTCCACAAAAAGGACCTACAACTCCCTCCTTTTCCATTAAGTCCAAAAGGCGCGCTGCACGGGTATAGCCTATACGCAAACGACGCTGAAGTAGAGAGGCTGAGGCTTGTTTAGTAGTAAGCACAATTCTTATCGCTTCTTCAAGCAACTCATCTCCTCCAATTGAGTCTTTCCAGCTTTCTTTATTTTCTTTAAGAATTTCCTCTTTATAAGTAGGTTTTGCTTGTTTTTTTAAAAAATTAACTAATTTCTCTATGTCCTCATCATCAACAAAAGAACCCTGAATACGAACAAGTTGAGAATCTTGTGGTCTTAAAAATAAAAGATCCCCTTTACCCAACAATTTTTCTGCTCCCTGTCTATCTAAAACTGTGCGGGAATCAACTTTTGAGGAAACCTTAAAGGAAATGCGCGCAGGAAAATTAGCCTTAATTACTCCTGTAATTACATCTACAGAAGGTCTTTGTGTTGCCAAAATAAGATGAATTCCTACTGCACGAGAAAG
This sequence comes from uncultured Planctomycetia bacterium, assembly GCA_964515205.1. Taxonomy (GTDB): domain Bacteria; phylum Omnitrophota; class Gorgyraeia; order Duberdicusellales; family 4484-171; genus CAZBLX01. The sequence continues at coordinate 78 of CAZESF010000157.1, read as the reverse complement.
TTGGGCTAATCTTTGAATGGAAGTTTCAATTTTTTCCTTAGCTACGACCATTAAATCTGCCAATTCGTCAATAATAAT
>CAZESF010000156.1:0-1969 GCA_964515205.1 uncultured Planctomycetia bacterium | reverse complement strand
AGAAATGGCCCTGGAGAAGGTCTCTTTTTGCTGAATTGTTAAAAAATATTATCTCAGCCAGACCAGAAACAATTGGAATAGATATAGTTTTTTCAGAAAAAACTTCTCCTTCAGAAGATAAAATTTTAGCTTCTGTAATAAAAAGTTATCCTCATATTGTTTTGGCTTATGTTTTGAGAAAAAAACCTATATTGCCTGAGGAAGAATTTGCCAAATCCGCAAAAGCAATAGGATTTGTTAACCGGATCAGTGAAGAGGAGGTAGTAAGAAAAACAAGAGTATTTCATATTGATAAAGATAACCAAAAAGTTTATTATTCAATTGATGTAGAAATTCTTGCTGATTATTGGAATATCTCTCACAGTCAATTTAAATTAATTCCTCAGAAAGGCTTATACCTTAAAGATAAATTTATCTCTGCGCCTGGAGGCGTAACTCCTATTAATTATTTAGTTCATCCCAAGCAATTCCTTCTTATTCCCGCTTATTTGATATTGGAGAAGAGAGTTAACCTTGATGCATTGAGAAACAAAATTGTTTTGATTGGCGCAACTGATCCTTTGGTGCATGATGAATACTTAACTCCTTTGGGTAATATGTGGGGAGTAGCAATTATGGGGAATTCCTTGGTAATGATGTTGAGTAATCGATTTATTCATGAACTTCCTCAAGGATTATTCATTGTTTCTGTATTAATTTTTGGTGTATTGATTATTCTTTTTAGTCAATTTTCTCTGTGGCGTTCTATTCTTTTTAATATTTTTCTTTTTATTTTTCTTTATTTTTCCTCTCTTTTTTTAAGAAGTAGAGATTATCAGTTTGATTATTTCTCTTTTTTCTTCCTGCTTTTTTCCTCAGGTGTAATTTCTAATGTTTATCGGTATAGTTATCTAAGCTATATAAGTAATAGAATTAAAAATTTAGCCATAAAAGACCCTTTAACTAATTTTTTTACTTTACGTTATTTTTTAATTAAATGGGATGAGGAATTAAAAGGAAAGCATAGAGATTTGGGGATTATAGCTATCAAAATTATTAATTATAAAGAATTATCTTTGAGCTTAACTTACGAATCTTTGAAAGAGATAATTAAAAGAGTAGCTCAATTTATTAGAAATAATCTAAAGATTCATTTTCCTAAAGCGATTTTTTCCTGTTTTTCTCGGGATGTTTTTATAATAACTGTAGAGGGGGAAAAGGAAAAAGTAGAGAAAGCTTTAAAGGATTTAATGATGAGGTTAGAAGGAAAAAATTTGTATCTTGAGGATAAAAATAATAAAATTTCTTTAAAAAGTATTTTAATTTTTAAAAAGAAAAATATCGCTGCAGCAGCAAAGGATATCCTTTCTCAGATAGCAAAGTTTAATGAAGAAGTTTTTAGCCAAAAAGAGAAGGTAAAAATTTGTTTTGTTGAGGAAAGTGATTGGATGGAGAGAAGAACATTTGAGGAGAGTTTAGATTTTCTTTTGAAAGATTTGGAAGAAAGAAATGAAGATTTAGAGAAAGCTTTAAAAGAAGCATTAGAAGCAAAAAAAGAGACAGAAGAGGCTTATTTTGAGGTGATTTACTCTTTAATTAAGGCACTGGAAGAGAAAGATCCTTATACTCAGGGGCATTCAGAGAGAGTAGCCAAATATGCCTATGCTATTGCCAAAGAATCTGGATTATCTGAGGAAGAATGTAAAAAGATATACAAAGCCGGACTCTTGCATGATATTGGAAAGATTGGTATTCCTGAGTACATTCTTCATAAGAAAGAAAAGCTTACACCTGAGGAGATAAAAATAATCCGCAAGCACGAGATAATGAGTGTAGAGATTTTAAAACCAATAAAAGCATTAAAACCTCTTTTTTCTATAATTTTACATCATCATGAACGTTTTGATGGAACAGGATACCCTTATGGATTAAGTGGAAATATGATTCCTCAAGGAGCCCAGATTCTGGCAGTTGCTGATGCTTTTGATGC
>CAZESF010000155.1:0-2043 GCA_964515205.1 uncultured Planctomycetia bacterium | reverse complement strand
CTAAAGAAAGTAAAGAATTAAAAGAAAAGTGATGTTTCTTTATAAAAATTTAGAAAAGAAACTTAAAAAACTTAAAGAAATTGTCCAAAATTCTCTTCCTCACTTAAAAAAAGAAAAAGTTTCTTTTGCAGAAAGTATTGACTATACCTCTTCTTTAATTGCTCAACTTAAAAGTAATTTAGAAAAAACTCAAAAGATAAACTCTTACATGCAGATGATTCTTCAAAGTTTAAAAGACATCTTGATCATCTCTGATGAAGAAGGGAGAATAAAAAGTATTAATCAGGTAGGAGAAAAAACTTTGGGATATAAAGAAGAAGAAATAAAAGGCGAGCCTCTCTCTTTTTTATGGGAGAATGATTTACTTTTTCAAGAATTATGGAAGAAAATTGTAAAAGAAGATTCTCTTTCTGATTATCAAATAAATTTAAAAACAAAAGAAGGAAAAATTATTCCTTTTAGTTTAAGTATATCTGCTATAAAATATAACAGCAAAAAAGAGATAATACTTCTTTTTAAAGATATACGTCATTTACTTTCTCTTGCAGAAAAACAAAAAGAAGCAACGATTACCCATATTCTTATTGAAGAAGAGAAAAAAAGAAGGAAAATTCTAAGAAAAGTCCATCAGGAAATGGAATCTTCTCAACTTGCTTTATTAAATGTGATTGAGGATCTCATAAGAAAAAGAGAAGAATTAGAAAAAACTCAATCTATGCTTATTCAGGCAGAAAAATTAAGTGCTATCGGGCAAATCGCCAGCGGTGTAGCGCATGAGGTGAAAAATCCCTTAGGAGTAATTGTTCAAGGAGTAGATTATTTAGAAAAAAGACTCACTCAAATTCCTCAAGAAGCAAAAAAAGTATTGGAAATGATAAGGGAAAATGTAAAAAGGGCGGATAATATTATTCAACTGCTTTTAAATTATTCTAAAGTAAAAAGGCTTGATATAAAACCAGATGATATTAATTCTATTTTAGAAGAAGCTTTAACTTTGGTAAATCAGAAACTTAAATTTGAAAATATCCAAATTATAAAAGAATTACATTCACAAAATAAAGTCTTAGTAGACCGACCAAAAATAGAACAAGTATTTATCAATATTCTTCTTAATGCTGTGCAAGCTATTCCTCATAAAGGAAAGATATTTATTCGTAGTTATGATACAAGTGCTAAAGAAGTAGCAAATATATTTGGAGAAGAATATAAAAAAAACTTTGAGCCTCAAGAGGATACTACTATCGCTGAGGTTGAGGATACAGGAGTAGGAATTACTGAGGAAAATTTAAAAAAAGTATTTGAGCCTTTCTTTACCACCAAACTTGCTTGTGGAGGAACAGGTTTAGGATTAGCTGTTTCTTACAGAATAATAAATCTTCATAAAGGTTTAATTAAAATAAAAAGTCAGGTAGGCAAAGGAACAAAAGTAATTGTGGGATTAAAAGTAGCTAAAAAGGAGTAATAATGAAGAAAAAAATTTTAATAGTTGATGATGAGAAAGACTTTGCTCAATTGGTAAAGATGAATTTAGAACTTACCGGGAAATATGAGGTGAAAATAGAAAATGAAGGAGCGAATGCACTTAATGCTGCCAAAGAGTATAAACCTGATTTAATTCTTCTTGATATTGTCATGCCTGATGTGCCGGGAGGAAAAATCGCTCAAAACTTAAAAGAAAATCCTTTAACTCGAGATATTCCTATTGTATTTTTAACCGCTTTGGTAACTAAGGATGAGGTTCCTCAAGAAAAAATCATTGCTGGACATCCTTTTGTCAGTAAACCTGTAAATATTGATGAACTTATTAAAGTAATTGAGGAGAATATAAAAAAGGAATCTACTTAAATTCACTCTTCATGAGACCTCTTTTTCTCTTTTTTATTTTCTTCATCTTCAGCTTTTCTTCTTATACAACTTCTTTTTCTTTTTTAAAAAAAGCTTATAAAGAAACACACGATGGAATTACTATTGTTTACCTTGAAGGAGATAGCTTCCAGATAGGTTATGAACACGGATATCTTTTAAAGAAAGAGATTAAAGATA
>CAZESF010000154.1:0-2063 GCA_964515205.1 uncultured Planctomycetia bacterium | reverse complement strand
GCAATTATTGAAGTTAAAGTTTCTCCTCAAAAAGATGTAGGCTTTGACAATATTGCTCAAAGGATTTACCGCTTTCCAGAAGTAAAAAGCTGTTATCTCCTCTCAGGAACTTACGATTTATTATTAATTGTAGAAGGGAAAGATATACATGCTGTGGCTAGTTTTGTAGCTGAGAAACTGGCTCCTTTAAGTAATGTAAAAGGAACAGTCACTCATTTTATGTTGAAAAAATATAAAGAAGATGGAGTGATTTTGGTAAAAGAAGAAAAAAATAAAAGATTGGCAATAACTTACTGATGGAGAAAATTTATTCTTTATCTAACTTTTATTACGAGCTTCCTCAGGAGTTAATTGCGCAAAGACCTCTCGAAGAAAGAGATAAAGCACGCCTTTTAGTTGTAGATAGAAAAAAGAATACATTTAAGGAGTATATTTTTAAAGATATAATTAATTTTTTAGAGGAAGAAGATGTTTTAGTTATTAATGATACAAAGGTAATTAAGGCAAGATTATGGGCAAAAAGGGAAACTGGAGCAAAGATAGAAATTCTTCTTACAAGAAAAATAGAAGATGCGGTTTGGAAAGTTTTGGCTCGTCCGGCAAGAAGATTAAGATTGAAAGAAGTAATATTTTTTAATCATGATAAAAAGATCTATGCTCAGATATTAGAAAGAACACCTTCAGGAGAATTTATCTTAAAATTTTCTCTTCCTGTAGAGAATTTTTTGAATAAAATAGGCAATACGCCTCTTCCTCCTTATATAAAAGAAAAAGTTGATGAGAAAGACTACCAAACAGTTTTCTCTCAAAAAGAAGGTTCTATCGCCTCTCCCACTGCGGGTTTGCATTTTACCCATTCTTTATTAGAAAAGATTAAAGATAAAGGGGTAAAAATTGCAAAGATTACTTTACACTGCGGAGCTTTTACCTTTCGTCCTGTAAAAACAGAAGATATAAGAAAACATAAGATTCAAGAAGAGTATTTTATTATTTCTCAAGAATCTGCGCAGTTAATAAATGAAGCTAAAAAGAAAGGGAAAAGAATATTTGCTGTAGGCACAACTACTACACGAGCACTGGAATCTTCTATCTCAGAAGAAAAAATAGTTATTCCTCAGAAAAGATACACATCTCTTTATATTTATCCAGGTTATAAGTTTAAAATAGTAGATGCTTTGATAACTAATTTTCATACTCCCTGCTCTACAAATCTTATTCTTGTTGCCAGCTTCTGTGGGTTAGAGTTGGTAAAAAAAGCCTATCAATATACAATAGAGAGAAAATTTCGCTTTTTCAGTTTAGGTGACGCTATGCTTATTCTTTGACTTATTTAACCTGTTCTGTAAACTTACGGAATGCCCGCCGGGTGTATAAACAGAGGAATGTCAAACGTAGAACTAACCTTATCTGTTTTTATTAATTTTGAGGGCATGCCACAAAAAATAATTCCCTTGACATTCTAACACAAGAGCATTATTATTAATAAAATAGTTAGGCATACGAAGTATTAAAAAATGAAAAGGGAGAAAGAAGTGTATGATTATATTTCCCGTTTGGATAGTTTGCTTCCTGTTTTAGTTAAACATTTTCAAATTCCTGATTTACATAAATTACTGGGAATTAAAATTACTTTTCAGCAGTATCTTGCTTTAAATATATTAATCAAAAAAGGAAGGTGTATGGTTTCTGATTTAAGTAAAAATTTGGGTGTTGCTTTAAGCACAATGACAGAATTGGTTGATCGCCTGGCAAAAAAACAATTTGTTAAAAAGATTAAGGATTTAAGAGACCGCCGTATAGTATGGATTAATTTGACTGAGAAAGGAGCAAGGATTATTCAAGAGATAAATAAGAAAAAGCAAAGATACATTTTAAATATTCTTGAAAAATTAACAGAAAGAGAAAGAAGGCTTTTAATTGATATACTGGAAAGAATCTCCCAGGTTGCTAAAAGAATTGAGGTAGAAGGTATGAGGATTTAATTTATTTTTAAAGAAAGGAGGTAAGATGAATTTTAGAGAAAGGATAGAAAAAGAAATAATAAAAAATGTCTTAAAAATGCT
>CAZESF010000153.1:0-2117 GCA_964515205.1 uncultured Planctomycetia bacterium | reverse complement strand
TAAATAATTACTTCCATCATACCCTCCCAGAACCCATATTTTGTTATCAAAGACCGTTGTTTCCAATATTCTTTTTGCCCATCCAGCACTATCAATAGCTTTTGTCCAATTTCCACTTAAATCTTCAACATCCACCCTTCCTTTTCCCAAAAAATTTCCTGATTTATCTAAAATATCAAAGGTGTATCCTGAATAATCAGATTTAATAGTATCTATAGGTTTGGATTTAATTTCCTCAAGTATTGCTTGGGCACCTTCCATAGCTAAGGAAAAATTACTACTGTGTTCGGATAAAAAAAGGACATTGTTAAAAGCTAATAAAGAATAAATTATTATGGTGACTAAAACCATACTTGCGATAACAATTTCAATTAAGGTAAGAGCTTTTTTATTCATTCAATTTTTCCTCCTCCTAAGGTTATATTCCCGTTAGTTACCTCCAGAGTGTAAGTTGAACCATCCTGAGGAGTAATAATTGTTTGATAAATAGAAGGGTCACGATGAATAAAATCGTAATCATACCCCAACTCTATAGTAAGATTTTTATTTATCGTTATGTTTTCTATAAGCGTTCCTTTTGTCACAAGAAGTCTATCTCCAGAATTAGCTTCATTTACTGCTGATTGCAGGTCAGGGTAGTATTTGTTTTGTGTTTGATTATATACATAAGAGGCTAAAGCTAATCTTTTAAGAGTAAAAGAGACACCATTGTAGCTTCCCGTAGAGTAAACCCACAATCTTCCTCTATAAGGGTTACCTAAAGCATCAAATATGAATTGAATTTTTACATTAAAGGAAGCTCCGTTTTCTAAATTCTCACTAATAAAGTCAAATTTCTTTTCTTTATCTGAAGGGTCAGGGGTTATGCTTATTCCGGCAATATCTCCATCACTCCAGTTTCCAGAACTTTTAAAGTCATCATTTAGTATCAAAAAAGATTTCTCCAATCCTGCTGAAGAGGCAACTTTAGCGATAGATAAATCTTTTTCTTTTTGCAAATTTTTGCTTTCATAAATGGCTCTTAAAGCAGAACCGGCAAGATATATAGCTAAGGTAGTAATAATTAAAACGGTCAATATTAAGGCAACTGCTTTCTTCTTCATTGATTTTGAGGATAAACTTTTATTTCTGTTTTATATTCTATTTTACGATTTAAAAAAAGAGTATATTTTTCTAAAGTTAGATTTATTTTAAGATATTCAGTATCTGTAGGATGTTCTATTTGGAAGTCTTTAACATATTGAGCAACAATCTTAGGTCCGTATAATGTATCAGAATCTTTATCAACAATTTCTTTTTTAAGATAACTGTTTTCTACATAATAATAAAAATAATCATCAGAAAGATTTGTTCCTTGCCAAAAAGCTCCCCAAGTAGTTTCTCCTGTGGAGGGATTAACATTTATAGGTATTTGAAATTTAACCTTGTCAGGATTAGTATCTTGGATGTTGATATGATTAAATGAACTTGCGCTTAACTTTTGGGTTATTTCATCTGATACTCTTTTCGCTTCTCGATATAAAGATAACGTAGTCTGAGCAGTTTGGTTAGTGATTTGATTTGTGCGCAGAACTCCATAAGTTATCCCCACGATAATTGTTAAGAGAGAAAGAACGATTACCGTCTCTACAAGAGTTAAATCTTTCCTCATTCTACTTAAAATATATAATAATTCTTCACAATAGTCAATTTAATTTGACAGTTAATATTTCCTCTTATATAATTTACAGAACTATGAATTATTTAGAAAATTTAAACAAAATAAGACAAAAGTATGGCGATCCTTTTAAGGAACGTAAATTTTCCAAAGACAACTTTATTAAGGATATTCTGGATAATTTTTCTGAAAATAAAAAAGTATCCTTAGCAGGAAGAATTATCAGCAAGAGAGAACATGGCAAATCCAGTTTTGCTCATATAGCCGATATTACAGGGAAGATTCAGATTTATGCTCAACTTAATATTTTAAAAGATGAATATGAACTTTTTAAAGATTTAGATATAGGAGATATAGTTGGGATAAAAGGTGTTCTTTTTAAAACAAAAACAGGAGAGCCTACGGTGTTAGTTGAAGAGTTAAAATTGCTTTCAAAATGTTTAAGAGTTCTTCCTGAGAA
>CAZESF010000152.1:0-2135 GCA_964515205.1 uncultured Planctomycetia bacterium | reverse complement strand
TCTTTTATAAAAGTTTAGAATAAAAGAAGTTAAAACAAAATAAGAATCTTTAACTTTTCGGGGAAGATTTAAATCTTTACAAGATAAAGAAAGGCTATAGGTAATTTCATAAAAGTGCAGAATAGCAAATCCTCCTGTAATCCGGCGAGTAAACTCTATTTTATTTTTTTCCAGATTCTCTATTTTTAAAACTTTGCTTGACTTTTGAAAATAACCTAAAGTGATAAAAGGATGGCTCCAGCTGTAAATTCTTAAAGTAGGAATTCTTGCCTTTTGATAAAAAGAAAAGATTGCCTCATCTTTTGCCATATTATAAAAACCATCACCATCAGAATCTATAATTAGACGCCACACTTCTCCCATCGAAGAATAGGATTACGTGCTGCCTGGGTCTCATTTACTCTTTTTGTAAAAGAAAGTAAAGGAGCGTCTTTTAAAATGGATGGAGACTCCTTTATCTCCTGATTTATCTTCTTCATTACCTCAATAAAGTAGTCTAAAGTATCTTTACTTTCGGTCTCAGTAGGCTCAATCATTAACGCTTCTTTAACAATAAGAGGAAAATACATTGTAGGAGGATGAATCCCATAATCAATTAATCTTTTGGCAATATCTTGAGCAGTTACTCCTTTTTCTTTTTTCTCTTTACAGGAAAATACCACCTCATGCATACATCTTTTAGGTGAGGAAACTAAAAAAGTATCTTTAAGCTTCTCTCTTATATAGTTAGCATTTAATACAGAAATTTGTGCAACTTTTTTTAGTCCTTCTTTTCCTAAACGTAAAATATAACTATAAGCTTTTATCAGAGGAACTATATTTGTATAAAAAGAGCGAACTCTACCGATAGAGTTTTCCAAATTATAGTTAAGATAATAATGATCATTCTTTTTATCTACCAAAGGAACAGGCAAAAAAGAAACTAAATCTTTCCTTACTCCTACCGCACCTAGTCCCGGTCCTCCGCTTCCATGAGGAGCAGAAAATGTTTTATGTAAATTAAGATGAATAATATCACATCCCATCAAAGACGGTTTGGTAATTCCTAATAAAGCATTGAAATTGGCTCCATCATAATAAATTAAAGCTCCATTTTTCTTTATAATCTCTTTTATCTTTAAAATCTCTTCTTCAAACAAACCCAAAGTATTGGGATTAGTAAGCATAATGGCAGCAGTATTTTGATCTACTATTTTTTTAAGTTCCTCTATATTTATCAGCCCATCATCTCTACTTTTTACTACTTCTACCTCAAATCCACACATACTGGCAGAGGCAGGATTTGTTCCGTGGGAGGAATCAGGAATAATGACTTTTTTCCTTTTTTCGCCCCTCTTTTTAAAATAAGCATTAACTATAAGCATTCCCACCAGTTCTGCATGAGCTCCTGCTGAGACTCCAAAACTAAATCTTTCTAATCCGGTAATTTCACAAAGCAACTTTTCTAAATCGTATATAATCTCCAAAATCCCCTGAAAATCTTCCTCTTTTTGATATGGATGCAAAAAAATAAATTCATCCTGAAGAGCTAATTCTTCATTGAGTTTAGGATTATATTTCATTGTGCATGAGCCTAAGGGATAAAAATGTGTATCTACAGAAAAATTTCTCATTGCTAAATTAGTAAAGTGTCTTACAACTGTGGGTTCGGATAAAGAAGGCAAATTTAGCTGGGTGCGTAGGAAGTGAGGGGGGAAAAATTCTTCAGGATTTTTTATTGTAATATCAGGCTTCTTTATATATTCAGTCGGTGTTTCTTTTTTTCTTTCAAAAATAAGAGGAAAAACCTTCATACAATTGAAGATAAGATACTTATAAATTCATCAATTTCTTCTTTTGTTTTTGTCTCCGGAGTAAAACTTAATACACAATCCTTAAGTTCAGGATAATATTTCTCTAAAAGAAGCCCACCGATAATTTTCTTTTCATATAGCTTTTCTAATACCCTTTTTGCATTATCTATCTTCCAGACAAATTCATTAAAAAAACGTGAAGAGAAAGGAAAATCAACTTTTTTAATCTTTCCTAAACACTCATAAAGATAATGAGCAAGGTTTAAAGAATATAAAGCAACTTTTTCAAATCCTTCTCTACCTAAAAGAGCAAGATAAATTGCTGTTCTTATTGCTTCCAAG
>CAZESF010000151.1:0-2148 GCA_964515205.1 uncultured Planctomycetia bacterium | reverse complement strand
TAAACACTATAACTCGTCCTGATGAAGAACTTTTAGATGTATCTGAAATATTTACCTATGAATTTAAACCTACCCCTAAACCAAGTTTTGAGGTGCTTAAGTGCGAAATTTGTGGTGAGATGGTGGCAGAGAACAAAATGAGGATAAAAGAAGGCAAAAAAGTGTGTCTGCCCTGTTCTGGATATGAAGTATGAAGAATAATACAACACTTTGGCGAAAATGAAATTTTATGTGGTTTTGATATGAAATGCTTTAAGAAGTTTAATTTAGAGATTTATTATGATTTACGCAGAATAAAAATCAATGGCAGTTGGAAGAATACGAATTGCTTGAGGATAGCATTTAACTTAAAATTTTAAAATTGCTTTAAAGAAAGGAGTATAAAAATGAATACAGTATATCTTGCTCCTATAATTTTTTTCTTTATTGCTTTTGTCTTTTCTATGCTCGGTATGGGAGGTTCCCAACTTTATATACCTATTCTGTTCTGGCTGGGAATGGATTTTAAAACTCAAGCAATTCCTTTAGGTATGCTTCTTAATGTGGTAAATTCATCATCTGCTGCATTCACCTACGCAAGAAAAGGCTTAGTTGATTGGAGAACTGCTATATCTTTTGGTATTTTTATGGTTATTTTTGCACCTTTAGGAACATGGGCAAACATTTCACTTCCTACTAAACCAGTAATTTTAATCTTTGCTCTTTTTACTGCTACAGCAGCTATCCTTATGCTTTCCGGATGGAAACCTAAAAGAGGTAAATTATCAAAAAGAGGCAGATTAATTTTGGGAATATGTGCAGGAAGCGCTTTAGGTTTTTTTGCAGGATTAATAGGAAGAGGTGGAGGCAGTTTCGTTGTCCCTCTGCTTTATATAGCAGGATTAGAACCAAAGTTGGCAGCAGCTACTTCAGCAATGGTGGTAACTTTTTCAGGAAGCTCAAGCTTTATCTCACATATTGCTACAGCAGCTCAACCTGATTGGATTGTGTGGGGAGCCTGTGTTACGGCAGTATTTTTAGGGAGTCAGATAGGTTCCAGATTAATGGCTTACAGACTCAGATCAAAAGCAATAAAATTAATTTTTGGAATAGTTCTTTTAGGTGTAGCTTTTCTTTTAATCATAAAAGATGTATTGTAATTATTTTATCTTTGAAAGTTGGAAATTTAAGCAAACCTAATTTCCACCCCCGGGGTGGAAATAGATCTAAAGATGGCATTCAAGATTAAATTTAATTATCACAATTTTAACTGTAGGTTCAGTAATTTTGGGTTCTCAACTTGGTTTTTGATTTATGGTTGCCAGAATAAGATTTAAAACCCTAAAGAAAATATTTGGGTGGGTTTTTAATATTAATTTCTATTTTGTTTGTAAAGAGTGTGATTAGATAAAATTATTTATTAACATGAAGGGATTGCTTCTGAAATTTAAAGGAGCATTTATAGCCAGTGCTTTAGGAGATGCCATTGGTGAGCTAGCTTTTAAATATAGAAGAAGAGAACAACTCCTTGAAGCTATACAGAATTCTGAGAAGCTTATTTATACTGATGATACTGCAATGGCAATAGCTCTTGCAGAATACCTTATAGAAAATGAAACTGTAGATATTGAAAAATTAGGAGAAAAGTTTGCCTGCAGTTATGAAAGAGAACCCTGGCGAGGATATGGTCCAGGACCTCCTAAGATTTTTAAACTGGTTAAGGAAAAGAAAATCAGTTTTGAAAAAGCAGCACAGAATATTTATCCTGGGGGTTCATTTGGAAATGGGGCTGCAATGCGTATTACTCCTGCTGGACTTTATTTTTCTCACCAGGACAAAAAATTTTATGAAAATATAAGATTAACCTGTCTTCCCACTCATACACATTCATTAGCAATTGAGGGAGCAGTGATTGTTGCCCGTGCAATTGGGTTTTTGTTAAAAAGAGATAAATTTGAAAATAAAGAATTGATAGGGGAATTATTGAGAATAAGCAGGTGCGATGAATTTAAGGATAAAATAAAAAAGATTTCTTTTCTTATAGACCAGAATTGTTCTCTGCAAAAAGCTAAAATTGTATTGGGTAATAATTCCACAGCATTAGGATCTGTTCCCTTTGCTATCTTTGCTTTTCTGAAAAATAAAGAAAATTTTAAAGAAGGGTTGATT
>CAZESF010000150.1:0-2165 GCA_964515205.1 uncultured Planctomycetia bacterium | reverse complement strand
ATTTTAATCATAGCCATCCCCTCCATTTAACTATTGCATCTAACGTCCGGCGGATAAAAGAGACCCCGCTTGGCGGAGTTTGGGGAAATCTTTCCTGCCTATCAGCAGATAGTGATTTCCCTTTTATCCATGGTAGGCGAAAATGGCTTATTGCCTTCTGGGCACTAATATTTTCCGTTTTGTCACCTAACATTTCTCCTCCTAAATTCTCTCTCCATATAGAACCAAGTGTCGTGACATCCCTTTAACCGAGGGCTCTTTACTCAATCTTAACACCATTTCAGTCACCTGACTGAAGAATCTTTCATCCCAATTGCCAGACTTAAGGACTTTTTCTGGGATAGGAAGCACATCCATCCAACCACAAACAGCATATATATCGATAACTCTGATACCCTCTGCTTCAAACAACTTTCTTGCCTCTTCTGGGCTGACAGCCTTGTGTTTCTCTTCACCATGCTGAATATAACCGGAACGTGATTTGATTAGCGCAAGAGCCGATGCCAGGTCTTGCGAGAATAGATCAATAGCTCCCCTGCATCTGTTCATTAGAAATATTGAAATTTTTCCTCCCCTCTTTGTTACCCGTATAAGCTCTTTTGCAGCCTCGAGCATCCCGTCCCAACAGAGGACAAAATCGAAACTCTGGTCAGGAAAAGGAAGATTACAGACATCACATTCTAAGATTTTCACCCTATCTGAGATTCCTTCTCTGAGCAATTTTCGTTTTGCCACATTTAGCATCTCGGGAGAGATGTCGCACAGGGTAACCGAGTATCCCATTTTTGCCAAGGGGAGTGTTATCCTCCCAGTACCGCCAGCGGCGTCTAATATCTTTGCATCTCTATTCTTGGGAAGATATCCTTTTAGTAGCTCCCAATCCACATAATGTTCAACAGCGCCCTCAAATGTCTTGTACCACGCGTCATATCTTTTGGCTCGCTCGTTCCACCTCTTTCTTATACTTTCTATCATCTTTTTCCTCCCGGGTCTCTAACCAATATCACCTAACGTTCTAGGGTTGTGAAGCCCCGCCATGTACCCTTGTTTGCCGTCTCATCATAGATTTTTAGTGAGCACAGTGGCTTGTCAAGCGTTCTCCAATATAGCGGGTTTTGGTGTAGCCCCGCCAAGCGGGATAAACTTTTATTCCACTCACCTTTTATACTTTTGGGTTGTTTTCATCTTTATATTCCTATTCTGATCAAAAACATACAAGAGTTACAAAGGTTATGAAGAATAACAGGACCAAGCAAACTACCCGTATTTTGATAAACCCATCCGAGCAGCATACCATAGAAAGATCCTCCGACAGCATAAGGCAAAATATTTCTTAAAGGAACACCGAAAAATAATTTATAAAAATGTATACCACCAAACATTAAAGCAACAACTAAAACTGCAATATGCAATCCTGCTATTTTTACAGAATACTGTTTCATGAAATATGTCATCAGTATCCCTCGAAAAAATAATTCTTCGGTAGTTCCCACTACCAAAAGTTGTGTCAAAAGCAGAATTAAATTTTGTTTATCCTTCAGTCGAACTATTAAATTAACAAAATTCCAATGCAAGATATTCACTCCATATAAAAATAAAGAGAAAATGATGCCCAGTGATATTCCTAAAACAGATCCCAATATTAAACTCTTTTGCCAATTTTTCAAATTTAAACCCCATTCCCCCGGTAATAAATAAATTGCGACCACAATTATACAAAGTAATATTAAGTGGCTCAACGTTATACGCAGATAGGGGGCAATACTTTTTCCCATTACTTTATCTAATAATACTATACTCATAAAAAAGATAGAAGTAAGTAAAGCAGCAAAAAACAATGGAAAAAGCTTTGCCATTTTAATATCTCCTCACATTTTTTAACATCCCCACATCCGAAGCTTTTTAGACCAACAAGGGTTGAGCATTTGAGCGAATGCAGTGAGCCACAAAGCCAGTGTTAAGTGATGCGGTGGCTCTTACTAATCCTCTGAAGTGACTACAGTCCGCTTTCAAAATCAATTTTGTATTTGCTTATCGAACTATAATTGGCCTCAATTGAAGTCTCGAAAGATTTCGTTTGACCATTCCTAAAGTTAGAAATAACAATATATCCAATCGCAAGAAGATTGTCGTTTTTATCATAGACGCTGATCATAAAGGTCGCT
>CAZESF010000149.1:0-2185 GCA_964515205.1 uncultured Planctomycetia bacterium | reverse complement strand
TCTTCTTCAGTATATCTACTCTGAGTTAAATTAAACTGATTAACTCTTTGAGTTAACTGAACTATTCTGGAAATATATTTTTCATTCTCTTCATTTTCTCTTATGATAATTTTCATTTTTAATGAACGATAATAATCTTCCAAAGAAGGAATCTTTTTACGTAGCTCTTCTCTTTTTTTCTTTGCTTCATATAACTCTGCTCTTTTTCTATCTTCTTCGGTAATTGTACTTTTAACGAATACATTGTGTAATTTTTTGATTAAATTATTCATATGTTGAGAGTCTTTAGAAAAATCTAAAACTAAAATATTAGGAAATGCCCTTTTTACTAACTCCCTTTCCCGAGGATTATCATCAATAAATACAAAACTATCTATTCCAAGATCTAATTCTTGAGCTATCTTTCGCATATTGGTAACTTTATTCTGCCAGTTAGCTTTAATAATTGTAAAATCATTCTTCTTTAAAACCATATCGGGATGTTTTTCTAAAACTTCTTCTACATCTTCAGGATTATTTTTACTATTTATAGCTAAAATAACCCCTCTTTCTTTAAGGTCTTTAACAAATTTTTGAAATTCTTTATATTCTTTGGCTATCCTTATTCCCTCTAAACCGTCTTCTCCTACAATCCCTTCCCATAATACACCATCGCAATCAAGGACTATACATTTCTTTAAAGATTTACCTCCATCTATATTAGAATTTACTTTTTCTATTTTACGAATAATGCCACCATCTAAATCTATAGCAATTAAATCTACTTTATCTACAAATTTCTCTTCTAATCCTTCTAGTTTGGTTATCACTTTTATATCTTCTTGATGAAGTCTTTCTATAATTTTTTCTGAAATTCTTTCTGGATAAATCCATACACCATGGGCTTTTAATCTCTTTGTTTTTTCAACAGCTTCTTCTAAATCTTTAAAATCTTTCTGTGTGGCTAAATTTATTCTTATGCAAGGAGATAACTTCTTTAATCTCTCCATATAATTCCAGTTAAATGAATCTACCGGTACTCTTCTCTTCAGGTTATATCTTTCTACCAATTCCTTAATTTTAACCAATACCTTTTCTCCATACTCAGGATATTTTTCTTGAGCCCAATCTTTAACATCTAAATAGAACTTCATATTCCTCTTTCTACCAATCTCAAAGATTTCTTCTAAATTAAGCAATTTTTGTCCTAATCTTTCTTCTAATTCCTTTGAGGAAAGAAGATGGCAGAAAGAATTAATATGTTTAAGAAACTCTTGCAGGAGATAGTTATCTCTGAACTTCGAGAAATAAAAACTGAACTTAGAATTATCACCACCGAAATTAAACGGTTGGATGAGAAGATTGATGTTGAAGTCAGACGGCTTGACCAAAGAATTGAAGGACTTGAGCGAAAGATTAGAGCTATCCGTGAAGAGTTTAAACTTGCCATTGATATCCATGAACGCCTTGCCCCAGTAGAAGTCAAGGTTAACAGTAAATCTCATTAGAGAACTCCTTTCTTTCTCTCCCTTGGGAAGCTCCTTCCTAATGAGGGAAGTAATTTCTCCTAACATCGATTCCTCTTCTTTATCTCCATCTAATCTATCTGCTAACATTCCTCTTAGTTTCTCACCAGACTTTATGCTTTTTGTCAAATGTGGAGATCTGACCTCATTTTCAACCCCAACAAATCCTCTAAGTAAATCTCTGGTAATTGTCCCCATACTCCCTGCCATAGTTGCCTGGGGTACTCGATTAAGCATTCTTTTTCCTTCTGCCAGCGTCCATCTCACATCCCTAACACCATTCTCAATAACTTCCCTTAGAGTCTGAATCATCTCCGGAAATAGAACCATCTCCACTTCTTTTCCTCCATCAAAATTTTCTTCTTCAGGTATGGTTTCAGATATAATTTTAGATATAATTAGAAAGTCTTCTCCTCCAGATATTGGAGGAACGATTAACC
Source organism: uncultured Planctomycetia bacterium (assembly GCA_964515205.1). Classification (GTDB taxonomy): domain Bacteria; phylum Omnitrophota; class Gorgyraeia; order Duberdicusellales; family 4484-171; genus CAZBLX01. Next base: position 240 of record CAZESF010000149.1, on the reverse strand, counting down.
TTCCTTTCCCATTTAAAGGTAATACTCCTGCAATAACAACATCTTCACTATCAACATCTTTATTCCAGACTTCTTTAATCTTTCTCAACTTATGCCGAAGAATTTCCTCGGCTTCTTTCAATCCTGCTCTTATAAGAAAAGAATCCTCAGGAGAGAATTCTACTATTATTTCTCCCCTTTCTTCTTTTATTTCAATTTTGTCTTTTAAGTCAGAAGGTAAAAGATTATATAAATTAATAA
>CAZESF010000148.1:0-2188 GCA_964515205.1 uncultured Planctomycetia bacterium | reverse complement strand
CAAGAAATTAAACAATTGACATCTTCATTTAAGAAAAGTATAATTTTAGCGTAATGCATAAATCTATTTTTGCTTTTCTTTTAACTAACTTAATTGTTTTTTCTTTGCGTAGCCAAGATTTAGAATCTTTAAATTTAGAAGAGAAAATAACACAGTTAGAGAGGGTAATTAAAAAAGAAGCCCAACGATTAGATAATCTAAAAGAAAAAATTTTAAATCTTCAGAAAGAAAAAGAAAGACTTCTTAAGGAATTAGAAGAAAAAGATAAGACTATTGCTGAGTTAAAGCAGCAAATTAACCAACTCTCTCAGAAAAAACCTCAAAAGTCTTCAGAAAGTTGTAAAGGAAAGATAAAGGAATTGAAAAAAGAGATAATAGAAAAGGATAAAAAAATTGAGGAACTTAAAGTTTTTCTTCAGAAAAAAGAAGAGGAAAGTAAAAAGCTCCAGGAAGAATTAGCTGCTAAAGAAAAAGAAACAGAAGGATTGAAGAGGGTAATTGAAGGTGTAATCGATAAAATCGATAAACTGTTTTAATGAAATACAAATCTACCTTTGTTTTATTTTCACTATTATTTTTATTTATTTTCCCTTCCTTGAAAGCTTTTTCTCAACAAATAGAAAAAAAATTTTATGAAGAAGGAGTAATTCTGCCTGAGGAAGATATTTTTGGAGATCTTAAAAAAGAAATTGAAAATTTACAAAAAGTAATCAAATCACTAAAAGAAATAACAGAAAAATTGAATGAGGAAATAAATAATTTAGATAGTAAACTAAATAAAATTCTCGAAAATCAAGGAAAAATTAAAGAAGAACTTCGCAAAATAAAAGTAAGAATCTAATCTATTCTTTCTCTTTATACTCTTCTAACTTAAGAGGCAAAGCCTCTTGTGTAGCTATTCTTTCCTCAATTAATTTTTTGTGAATCTTTTCTTTAATAACTTCCTGACAATAAAGAATCTTTGCTCCATACAGATAGAGATAGTCTTTTTTGCCTTCAAGCAATACCGCTCCTAAAACAGCAGGATTGCCAATTTCAGGTTTTCCTGAACATTTTTCATAAAGTTTTTTATATTTTTCATATAATCTTTTGTATATTAAATAATATCTTTTATAAAGCTGACAACGCCAGCTAAAAAATCTTCTTTTATAACGAGACGTTTTTTTACAATATCTTTCATAAAGCTTTTTATATCTTTCATAAAGTATTTTATATTTTGACATCCTTATTTTATAAATTTTGCATTGATTATAGACTTTTTTCCCTCTATAGATAGGGATAATTCTTCCTCTCAAGTAAAATCCTATTTTATCACTATCAGAAATTACCAATCCATACCAGGTAGCATTATCATACATATAGAGTCGATAAAACCGTCCTGCATTTCCTGTAAAAATTAACACTCCGTAACCTTTAAAATTTTTCTTAAGCGTAAGATGCGCATTTCTTACCACAACAATTTTGGGATTATCTAAATCTCCAATATTTTCTTCCTCCTTTTCTCCATAAGTTGTATCTTTCTCGATAACTATATCTGCATTTTTCTTTAATAAATCAATAATATCCTTTTTAAGATTTAAATAGGCAGTCTTTTCCAATTTTTCCTTTCCTTCAAGACTTGTCCCCCTTATAACAACTTTCCCTGTCTGTGTATATTTTATTGCAGTTATCTCATTTCCTTCCAGCTTTTTCCCTGTTAAATCATGATTAAAACCACTAATTAGACCTCGATAGGTATATAATAAACCATCTTGAGGAGTAGAAAAAACTACAGTTGCTATCTCCTTTTTTAGAAAAGAACTGATTAGAGGCTCACCTTTCAAAGAAACTTGTTGTTTTAAAGTTACTTGGCTCCATAAATTTAGATTGATAAATAAAAAAAATACATACAATATACCTATTATTTTCATTATTCTTTTCATCTTGTCACCTCCTTTTTCCATTTATAACTATAGCATATTTTATTTCAAAAAACAAGCTCCTTAGGGGTTAACCCATAACGCTACCGAAATTGGCACTGTAAAATATTGTGTGTAAACTCTTATTGACAAAGATAATAAAAAAGGCTATACCCTCCTAAAGAGAAAGGAGGTGTATAGCCATGAAGGAAGTAAACTTTGAATCTGGTAAGAATTTACTACTAAGATGGGCAGGTGTCAAGAATATTTTGCCAAAGGAGATATTCTGG
>CAZESF010000147.1:0-2197 GCA_964515205.1 uncultured Planctomycetia bacterium | reverse complement strand
TTCTTTGAGGAGTTAAAATGGAATTAAAAGTAGATCAATTTTGCCGACGCAATCTGAATACACTTTTTATTTGACCTGATTTAATTTTTAAAGTAAAATTTCTTATTATGAGAAAAAAGATAGTAATTTTTGTATGTTTTCTATTTTTTTGCAGTTCTATTTTAGCCAGCAGTAAAAAGGCAAGGAAAAGTATAATTAAGAAAACTTTGGATTTATTAGAGAATGTTTATATTTCGGTAAACTGGTGCCGGTATCATTTAGGATATAAAGAGTTTTCTGATGAAGATGTGCTGGATGAAGAATTTGGATGGCTTAAGGGATGGGATATTAAATTGGGTTATTTGCATAAAAAGGATTATGGAAGATTTTGGGGAAGACCTTTTATAGAGATATATGGAAGAAAGATGGATGAGTTAATTACTTATAAAGGACAAACACAGGGAGGTAATCCGTTAAATTTTAAAACAAAAGCAAAAATTCAACGTTGGGGAGCAAAATTTGGAGGATGCCGAAAGCTTTCTCCAATTTGTGATGTATGGGGATATCTTGATGTGGGAAGAAGAATTTGGTTGAGAGGAGAAAATAAAGTAGTGAAACAATCCTGGGGAGAAGCTATAGCTTATAAAGAAAAATATTCCTGGACTTATATGGGAGCAGGAGCAAAGATTGAATATAAAAAATATAAACCTTTACTTTTAGGAGCAGATTTTGAGGTATTGGGAACTTTTAAAAGATATCGCCGATTAGTTAGTTATTCTTTTAAAGGTACAGCTAATGGTTCTTCTTTTAGTCTTGATGAGTATAAATTTAAATTAGGCAGTGTATGGGGAATAAATCTTGAGCTTCCTATAAAATATCAACTTTTTAATCATCTTTCTTTAGATGTGACTCCTTACTATACCTATTGGAAGATAAATGAATCAAACAAAATTGATATCGGTGGAGGAGCTTACATTTATGAGCCAGAAAGCAAATCAAAAATTTACGGAGTACTTTCTGGTTTTACCCTCACATTCTGATATTCCTTAATACTTTCCTCCCTGTCACCCTTTTACATATCTACCTCTACCTTTATTACATGTCGGGTTTGCAATTACACGTCGGGTTTGAAAGGGGAAATATATTGATTTTATTGGGAAATTTAGTATACTAAATCAAAATGCCTTATAGAAGAGATATTTTTAGAGAAGGAGAGGTATATCATATCTTTTCAAAAAGTATTGCCGGATTTAAGATTTTTCGAAACAAAAAAGAGTATTCAAGAATGGTGGAACTTTTAAAATTTTATAGAAAAAAGGAAAGTGGAAAAAAGAGATTCTCTCAGGCTATCCATAAAGAGGAAAAAACTCATCAGAATAATAAAAATATCGTAAAAATAATTGCTTACTGTCTTATGCCTACACATCTTCATCTTATTCTTACTCCTGAAGATGAGGGAGTTATTTCTTATTTTATGAAAAAAGTTTTAGGTAGTTATGCGAAATATTTTAATCTTAAGATAAAAAGAAAAGGTCCTTTATGGGAATCAAGGTTTAAAAGTGTAAAAGTAGAAACAGATGAGCAATTACTTCACTTGACACGCTACATTCATCTTAATCCAGTAACAGGAGGTCTTGTAGAAAAACCGGAAGAGTGGTTATTTTCTTCCTATAGGGAATATTTAGGTATGGTTAAAGAAAAAGAAAAGATTTGTGAATACAGTGATTTTTTAGACATTTCCCCTTCTTCTTACAAAGATTTTGTAGAATCACGCATAGAATATCAAAAAGAATTAGCGCTAATCAAAAAATTACTTATAGAATAAGCCTTTTCAAATTACACATCGGGTTTGAAATTACATGTCGGGTTTGAAGAAGGTTGTTGAAGAAGGTTGAGGTGGTGGTTTTGTGAGAGATATAAAAAATTATACTTTAGAAGAACTCAGACAACTTCTTATTAAGGAAGGATTTCCTGCTTATTCTGCCTCGCAAATATTTAACTGGGTTTATAAAAAGAGAATAGAGGATTTTTCTTCAATGACCGATTTATCAAAAAAGTTAAGGGCTTATTTAAATGAAACTTTCTTTTTTTCGCAAATTACTCCAGTAAAAAAAGAGACATCCTCTTGTGGGGTAAGTAAAATTCTTTATCGGCTGAAAGATGATTCTTTAATTGAGACAGCAGTTATTCCTGATGAGGAAAGATATACCCTTTGTCT
>CAZESF010000146.1:0-2239 GCA_964515205.1 uncultured Planctomycetia bacterium | reverse complement strand
GTTTAGTGTTAGGCTTAAATCCGCTATCAATAAATACACATTGGGAAGAGTAAAACTTGCCTTTTTCTGTTTTAATTGCTTTTACCTCTTTTTCTCCGATGATTTCTTCAATTTTTTCAAAATGAATATTCACACCTTGCGAGTTTAAACTTTTAAGTACTTTCTTTTTTACAGTAAAAGAAGGAGAAAGAAACAATCTTATCTCTTTCCCCAAAGAAGAAAGAAAGAATGCTAACTTCATCCCTAAAAAAGTAAAGGAAAATATCGTTATCTCTTTACTTATTCTTAAATAATCACGAACAAAAAAAGGGTCTATTTCTGATAAAAAAAATACTCCTTCATAATTTTTCCCTTTTAAAAAAGATAAATCCTTGGAGATAATACCAGTAGCAATTACTAAATTCTTGAAATCAGAAAATCCCCCATCTTTAAAAAAAAGCCTTCTTTTTGAAAAATTTATCCGTTCTACTTTTTTAGGAATAAAATTAATACCTAATTTAGAAGATATTTTTTTTAAATCAACAACTTCAATTTTATCTTTCACTAATAAAGAAAATGTAGATTTTCGCTCAAAGTAATACCTTCTTTTATCAATAAGATAAACCTCACCGGAAAATCCATTCTCTTTTAATTTTTTTGCCAGATTGAATCCTGCTACACCTGCTCCTAAAATATGAATATCAAACTTCATTTTATAATCTCACCAAGAAACTCATAACATCCTAAAGGCATAAGGTGTATCCCATCTGTTAAATCTTTCAGCTCAGCAATAATCTCTTTAGCAATTTTAACTGCTTCCTCTTTTGCATCCTTACTTTTTCTTATTCTTTCTCGATAATTATAAGGAATATAAATCCCTTCTACTTTTTCATGTAGATAATTAGCCACCCGATATGATTTTAAAAAAATTATTCCTGCAATAATTTTCGTCTTAAACTTTTCTGCTTTTTTCATAAATTGATAGAATTTATCCACATCAAATATCGGCTGTGTCTGAAAAAATTTTGCCCCTGCCTTTATTTTCTCCTCCATCTTTTTTAATTCTTTATCCTGATCTTCAACTAAAGGATTTAAAGCTGCTCCAATAAAAAAATCTGTTTCTCCTTTAAGTTTATTACCTGCCCAATCAAAACCTTCATTTAATTTTTGAGCAATTCTTATTAAACCTAACGAATCCACTTCAAATACCTCCTTAGCAAAAGGATGGTCTCCTTTTTTAGGACTGTCCCCGGTAAGAAGAAGCAAATTTTTTATCCCCAATATAAAACATCCTAAAAGATCTCCCTGAAGAGCAATTATGTTTCTATCACGCGCAGTCAACTGTAGAATAGGCTCTAATCCCATCTCTTTAAGTTTTGCAGCTAACGCCCAGCTGCTTGCTCGCATAACTGAAGACTGCATATCTGTCACATTGAAAGCATCAATAACTTCTTTTAAAGGAATAATCTTTTTTAAAGTCTCCTCAATATTTACTCCTTTGGGAGGTTCAACCTCTACTGTATAGACAAATTTATTATTCTCTAATTTTTCCCTAAAGTTCATTTTTTAATTGAGAAGCTTTAAAAAGATTTAAAAATAAATAAAGAGGAGTCAGACTCCCTACTCCTCCAGGAACAGCCGTAACCAAACCCGCTTTCTTTACTGCTTTATCATCCACATCTCCACAGATTTTGCCTTTATAAGAAGAAATTCCCACATCAATTATTACTGCATCCTTCTTTATCCAGTCTGCCTTAAGAAACTTAGGCTTTCCCACACAACTGATAATTATATCTGCTTTCTTAAGATAAAAAGGTAATTTCTTTTTTCTGTAGGTAGCAATATGGGTGATACTTACGGTGGCAAATTTATCCAGAAGAATTGTGGCTAAAGGCTTTCCAATGTGAGAAGAAAATCCCACAAGAACAATATCTTTTCCATAAAGAGATATTTTCAGTTCTTCAAGAATGCGTAAAATACTTAAAACCGTTGGAGAGATAAATAAAGGTTTTTTAAGAAGAACCCTTCCTAAATTATAAGGGGTTATTCCCTCAATATCTTTATAAAAAGATAAAGAGGAAAAAATTTTATATTCTGATAGTTTTGAAGGTAAGGGTCTGTGGATAATCACTCCTTTTACTGTTTTATCTTTATTAAGAGTCTCTATTTTAGAAAGAATTTCTGATAAAGAATTACGTGAAGAGAAGTGAAAAAGTCTATATTCTACATTTAATTTTTCGGATAATTTTTTCTGCACAGA
>CAZESF010000145.1:0-2278 GCA_964515205.1 uncultured Planctomycetia bacterium | reverse complement strand
GGTCGTCCATGGCGACGAGGTCCGTGAAGGTCCCCCCAACATCTATGCTAACCCTAAGCAACTACGAATCCTCCTACTTATCTCTTTGATTTATTTCCTGACTTCATTTAGCTAAATCGCTTTTTATTCCAAATTCTTTCCAAAATATCTCCTTCGATACCTCCTTTACCTTGTTTAAACGCCGCTTACTGCATAAAGCAAAGACAAACAATTTACGAATCGATCTAATTTTAAGAGTTAAGGGAGACATTTGATCTAAACTTAAAATTTCTCCGTTATCCATTTTAATAAGAATTTGTTCACTTATACCTGCGTCTTCATCTGTTCTTCGATAGCCTCGTATAGGAGTAATCTGTAAGTGTAAAGTAACAAAATTTGGGGATATCCCTGAAGCTTCTGCTATTTGTTTTTCAATAGCTTCAATATCTTTTACTTTCATTCTTGTAATTCTATCTCTGGTAGTAGGATCAGGAATGCCCAATTTATCGATCCTTACTCTAAAAACTCTTTTAGGAAGTTTTCTAGATCTTAAACATTTGATGATCTCTCTCGCTACACTGTTGGATTTCGTTAATATCTCATGTTGCAAACTGTAATCATCCAAATAATTGAAATAATCACAAAAATCTTTAGCATTTTCCTTCTTTATTCTTAATTTTTCATCTTTTATGCATCCTTCCTTAATAGCAAGTTTTAAAGATTTACATAAAATATCATCAGCAGCAAGTCTCGTATGATGCTCATACACTTGCTCAAAAAGATTGAATCTAGCTAATCTATAACTTTCAATAGCTCTCATACCTTTTTCTGTCACGCCGAAATATTCCTCTCCAAATCGAGAGATTTTACAAATTGTTAACAAAATTCTCTCTAAATCATAAATACCATAAGCAACTCCTGTATGATAAGAATCTCGCCTCAAATAGTCAAGTTTATCGATATCAAATTCTGATGAGATTATTTTATGAAGTAAGCTCCCTTCATCTTCAAAAACATTAAGAACATGATCTTTTTCTCTTCCTAAGGCTTTTGAAAGAGCCTCATCATGTTTGATGAGAAAAATTGTTGTATCTTCATGCGTGTAATTTTCTCCATTTATCCATGTCATCGGAGTGGTAAATACATGCGAAAACGGACCATGGCCGATATCGTGAAGAAGAGCTGCAAGACGAAGAACTCTTTTCTCAGACTTTTTTAACTTTAAACGATCTGCTACGATTCCTGCAAGATGAAGGGTTCCCAAGGAGTGCTCTAATCTTGTATGAACTGCTCCCGGATAGACGAGATATGTGTTGGATAATTGTTTTATTCGACGAAGCCTCTGAACTACTGGGGTCTGAAGAACTGCATCTTCCTTTTTAGAGATTCCAACAAATCCATAAAGCGGAAGCCTTATATGTTTATAATTAAATTCTGAAGACAAATTTCAACCCCGGTTATGATCGTCGAACTTTAGTTATCCGAACTAATTTTAATGCCAATAATAATTTTTTTGCACTCTCGATTTCCTCATCTGATAAATTCCAGTCATATCCTTTAGCTAGATTTATTATCTCTTCTTCAGAGATGGGGATCCCCCGCTCTTTGAGAATAAAGTGTATCTTTGCAGCCCAAGATAAGATATTATAATTTTGCCCAAAAATGTCTTCAATATTTTTAATAATTTCTCTTATCACTTCATATTCCTCTTTATATTTATTTTTCAATACACTAACTATTTTTTTTCCATCGTCGTTTAAAGTATATTCATGCATGATACGATTCCTTTTTGTAAATTTAATATTATCATCAACAAAGTTGAAATCAACCAAATTTTGAAGCTCTAAAGCTACATTACGACTATAGGGACCATAGTAATGGGGGAAAAAATTCATGTCTATCCCCAGTTTAATTGAAATGAAATAAGCGATCTTTTGAATCGCAGTGTTACCTCGTATTTTTGCTACATCAAGTATTAATAGAAGCACATCTCTTGTATTCATGATCAGTGGCCCTCCACTAACTTCTTTTCTTCCGATATGGTTAAATAAGTATTTTCATTTATTACTAAAAAGAGTAAATGAAGATTAAAACTAATTTAATGTTTTCATATTAAATCTTTTACGTAAACTTAAAATCTCATGGCTGTTAATACCTAAAAGTAAATTTTAACATTTATGGATGATATAAATAAAGGGTTTGGATAATTTGATTCAACGCTCATAGCAGTTCTTCTAAGGGGGTGTACTCGATGTCGAAGCCGAAGTGCCTTGGCCCGAAGACCTCGATCCCCCTCGGC
>CAZESF010000144.1:0-2281 GCA_964515205.1 uncultured Planctomycetia bacterium | reverse complement strand
GGGGTGGTGTAATTGGTAACACGCCGGCCTTTGGAGCCGGAGATTCCAGGTTCGAGCCCTGGCCCCGCAGGAAAATTTTTAATTATTATTTCTTATTTAATTTTTGATATTATCTTACTAAATTTAATTTGCAAATTAAAAAAGAGAAACTTAAATATAAGTTTCGTTCGCTTACTTTTTTAACTTATAATTTTTCTTAAATATTAATCTTTTCTGATATAATTAAAAAATGAGAAATCTAATTAAATCAAAAAATAAAATCTCTATTAAACCTAATTTAAATCTAAATCAGAGAACTTTGTTTTCTTTTCGGTTAAGTAAAAAAGAATTATTTCTTTATGCTTTGAAGGGAAAAAGAAAAAAATATAAAAGATATTTAGGTTCTCCTTTAAGATATGCTGGAGGGAAAAGTTGGGCGGTGGGATTTGTAATAGAGCAACTCCCAGATAATATAAACAGATTAATATCTCCCTTTTTTGGTGGTGGGTCAATAGAGATAGCCGTGGCAAAGGAATTAGGAATACCTGTACTTGGTTTCGATATATTTGATATTCTTATCAACTATTGGAAAATTCAAATAGAAAAACCACATGCTTTATACAAAGAATTATTAAAACTTAAACCAGACAAAGAAACTTACAATTTTGTGAAAGAAAAGTTAAAAAGTCATTGGGAAGGAAAAATCAAATTACCACCGTTGAAATTGGCAGCTTATTACTACTTTAATCATAATTTATCTTATGGACCCGGATTTTTAGGATGGATGTCAAAGGTATATGCTAATGAAAAAACTTATTATAAACTTCTTGAGCGAGTTAAAAATTTTAATGTTAAAAATATAAAAGTTGAATGTGCCTCGTTTGAGAAAGTAATTCCAAAATTCAAAAAAGATTTTTTATACTGCGATCCTCCTTATTATTTAGGAGATGACAGTACGCTTTTTAAAGGACTTTATCCTCAACGAAATTTCCCTATTCATCATGATAATTTCAATCATGAGTTATTAAGAGATATTTTATTGGAACATAAGGGAGGTTTTATTTTGTCTTATAATGACTCTCCCACAATAAGGAAATGGTACAAAAATTTTGAAATTATAGAATTACCAATTCATTATACTATGGGTCAAGGTGAAACTAGAATTGGGATTAATCGGAAAAAAGCTAATAGAAATCATATTAAGAAAACATGCGAATTATTGATTATCAAAAGACCATAATTTGGATAAATTATGCCAAAAAGAAAAGCAATGACATCTGAAAAAGCAAGTTGGGTGAAACGAAAGGGTCACGAAGATGCAAGAGAATTTGCGGAAGCTTTAGGAATCGGAAAAGAATTTAAAAGCGATCCCCAAGCTAAAAAGGATGTTATAGATTTTGAAGGATATTCTTATTCTGTTAAAAGCGGAGAAAAAAAGTGGCAAATTTTTCTTTACGGTGAAAATAGGTTTAGAAAAGATTATATTTTCAAGGGAATGAATGGACTTGGAGAAATATTTTTGGAATGCATAAATAGTTTTCCAAAATTTCGCCATGAGTATTTAAAAAACAAAAGAATTTACAAGGAGAGATTACAAAAACCAATGAGAAAACTTTGTGCGAAATTGCAGGAAAAGAGACTTTTGGGTGCATTTATTGATAAGAGTATGTTTAATAGTGGAGAAGTAGATTTTTTGGTAATAAAACATGAGGGCGTTTTTCACATATTTTGGGGCGAAGATGTGGTAAAAATTTTTGTAGAGAATTTTAAAGTAGAAAATTCTAAAGCCAAATCAAAAAACCAAATGGATAATCAAAAAGTTATTTTTAAAGTTCAAAATAAAACTATCGGTGAGATTGAAATGAGAAATGATAGTGAAGTGCATTATAGAGAGATAAAATTTTGGCTAGACAAAAAACGCACTTTTAATTTGTTGCAAGCGAATGCTAAGAAGAAAAAGAAATTTAATAAAATAATCCTCTATGATAAGGCGATTAATAAACTTTTAAAGAAATTGATTAAAATATCGAAAGAAGTATAAGTTAAATAGTTAAATTCGGAAAAGTGAACTTATTCGAAGGGCGAGCGAGCGAAATTTTTATTCCTTGGTACTTTTATTTAATATTTTTTTTAATTAAGTAATGAAAGGAGTCTATCTTTTATTAATTGAGGTAAAGAAAGATATTTTTATTAAAGTTGGAAAATTGGGAAAGGTTAAATTTGAAAAGGGAAATTATATTTATGTGGGGTCAGCTCAGAAAAATTTAGAAAAAAGAATTGAAAGGCATTTTAGAAAAAATAA
>CAZESF010000143.1:0-2304 GCA_964515205.1 uncultured Planctomycetia bacterium | reverse complement strand
TCAAATGATTGATTCTTGACATCAATTTTTTTTTATGTTATTGTAAAAAAATGTATTTCAAGATTAAAGTTGTAACTTTTCTCCTTCTCTTTCCTTTTTTTATTTATTCTCAACACTTAAAGGAGATGAAGAAACAGGCTCAAATGTATCAGGAAGAGGGACATTTCCTTCAGTCTCGAGGAGATTTAAGAGAAGCTTTGATATATTATCAGAAAGCAATTCAGTTAGACCCTTCTTTTTATCAAGTTTATAATGATATAGGAATAGTTCTTGAAAGTTTGGGAGATATTGAGGGAGCAATAAAGATGTATAAAAAAGCAATTAAGATTAATCCTAATTATCCTCCTCCCTATGCTAATTTGGCTTTAATTTATGAGGAAAGAAAAAATATTGAAAAGGCTACTTTTTACTGGAAAAAGCGATACCTTTTGGGAGGAAAAGATTACTGGTGGTATAAAGCAATTGAACATCTTGTTAAGTTAGGCACGTATCCTGAAGCAAGAAGAGAATATTTAAAGATGAAAATGCGACCTTTTTATGAGGAGATAGTAGAAAAAAGAGCTAAACTGATTGAAGAGGCAAAGTTACATTTAGAGATAGGATATAAATATTTTGGAGAAAGAAAATACAAAGAAGCAAAGAAAGAATTTATGAAAGTTTTAGATTTAAATCCTCCTGATGAAGCTTTACAACTGAAAGCTAAGCGTAATCTTAAAGAAATTATAGAAGAAGAGAGAGTAGAAAGATTAAAAGATGAAGCGCGTATGTATATTGAGGAAGCACTCAAGAGTTTAGAAAAAGATGAATACTCTTTAACTGCAGAGAAGCTAAAAGAAGCCTTAGCAGTAATTTTTAGTATTCAAAAATAATCCCTTACAGTTGAGAATATTTTTGAATAAATAATGGAGAAAATTTTATATCTGGTGGATGGTACCTCTATCTGTTATCGCTCTTTTTATGCTCTTTCTCTTTCTACACGTCAGGGTTTTCCTACCGGAGCAATTTATGGGTTTGTGAATACTTTGAAAAGAATAATGAAAAGGTTTAACCCTTCTTATTTGGGAATTTGTTTTGATGTTTCTAGAAAAACTTTTCGTCAGGCTAAATTTAAAGAATATAAAATCCAAAGACCTCCCACTCCTAATAAATTAAAATTGCAAATTCCTTTAATAAAAAAAATTATCAATTGCTTAGGAATAAAAATTATTGAGAAAGAGGGATGGGAGGCAGATGATTTGATTGCTTCTTTAGTAAAAAAAGCAGAGAAGGACAATATAAAAGTGATAATTGTAGGTTCAGATAAAGATATTTTTCAGCTTATTTATGAAGATAAAGTAATAGTTTATGAGCCTTTTAAAGATAAATTTTATGATGAAAATGATTTTTTGAAAGAGTTTGGTATTTTGCCTTCCCAATTTGTGGATTATCTAAGTCTGGTAGGAGATACAGTAGATAATATTCCCGGAGCTAAAGGGATTGGTAAGACTCAAGCACTTAACTTGATAAAAGAATATAGTTCTGTAGAAGAAATTTATAAGAATTTGGATAACTTGGGCTCTTCTTTAAGAAAAATTTTGAAAGAAAATGAAAAAAATGTGTTTTTAAGTAAGGAATTGATTAAATTAGATAGAGTAGATTTACCAATTGAGTGGCAGGATTTAAAGATAAAGGAGCCTGATTATTTTTCTTTATACAGAATATTTAAAGATTTAGAGTTTAAATCTTTTCTTAAGGAGATTTCTCTTCCTTCTTTAAAAGTAGATATAGAGATTAAAGAAGGTATCTTGCAGGAGGCAAAAGAAAAAATTAAAAAAGATAGAATATGTTTTTTTTATATAGATAGTGAAGTTTATGTATGGAAAGATGCAATTTATAAAGTTTCAATTGAGGAGGTAAAGGATATTTTGGAAGATAAAGAGATTCAGAAAGTTTCTTATGATTTTAAAAGAATATTTAAAGAGAACAGAGTTTGTTTGAATGGTTGTTTTTTTGACATAATGATTGCTGCTTATTTAGTTAACCCTTCTCTTTCTGATTATACCCTTATAGAGCTGATAAATCATTTTTTAAATATTTTTCCTCAAGAGGTTGCTATAAGTTTATATCCTTATTTTATCTATAAACTATTTCATCCTTTAGGAGAGAAATTGAAAGAATATCAATTAGAGGATTTCTTTTTCAAAGTAGAGATGCCGCTTGTAAAAGTATTGGCAGAGATGGAAAAGACTGGAATTAAAATAGATGTAGAGTTTTTAAAAAAGTTTTCTCAAGAGATAGAGAGGAAGATTTTTGAAATAAGTAAAG
>CAZESF010000142.1:0-2389 GCA_964515205.1 uncultured Planctomycetia bacterium | reverse complement strand
CTAAACAACTTCTTCTATCATTTATGGATACTTGAAAAAAATGGGTAAACTCCACAAGAGAAATAATTGACGCAAAAAAATAAATTTGGTAATATGAAAGTTCATGATTGAAAGATATACTCCACCTGAAATTGGTAAAATTTGGAAGGATGAGGAAAAATTTAAAAGGTTCTTAGAGATAGAGTTGTTGCTTCTTGAGGCATTAGAAAAGTTTAAAAAAATCCCTCAAGGTGTAGTTCAAAAAGCAAGAAAAAGAGCAAAAATCTCTTTGGAAAAAATAAAAAAGATTGAGGAGGAGACACATCATGATGTAGTCGCTTTCCTGAAAAATTTATCCACATCCTTAGGAAAATATGCTCAATATCTTCACTGGGGTCTTACCTCCTCAGATTTGTTAGATACTACCTTAGCATGGCAGATAAAGGATGCTACAGAAATTATTCTTTCTGATTTAGATAAAGTGCTTTCTGAAGTTAAAAAGAAAGCTTTTCTTTACAAAGATACTTTATGTGTAGGACGCACTCATGGAGTTCATGCAGAAATTTACAGTTTCGGATTAAAATTTGTCTATTTTTATGAGGATTTAAAAAGAGAAAGAAATCTTCTTAAGGAGAGTTTAGATTTTATCTGCTGTGGAAAGATTTCTGGAGCTGTGGGAACATTTGCATATCTTGCTCCCCAGATTGAGGATTATATTTGCAAAAAAATTGGGATAAATCGGGCTTCTGTATCTACCCAGATTGTTTCCCGGGAAAGATTCAGTCTTTATATATTTCTTCTGGCTCTGGTGGGTTCTACCTTGGAGAGATTTGCTACTGAAATCAGACACCTGCATCGCACAGAAATTGAGGAAGCAAAAGAGCCTTTCCTAAGGAGGCAGAAAGGCTCATCTGCTATGCCTCATAAACAAAATCCTATTATCTGCGAAAGAATCTGTGGCTTATCACGCCTTTTACGCAGTTATGTGGTTGCCAGTTTGGAAAATATAAATTTATGGCACGAAAGAGATATTTCCCATTCATCAGTAGAAAGAGTAATTATTCCTGATGCCACAGCTGTTTGCGACTATATGCTTAAGAAAACTTTTTTTGTAATAAAAAATTTGAGGGTAAATCCTAAAAGAATGCTTAAAAATATAGAACTTAACCGTGGCCTTATTTATTCAGGAAAACTTCTTTTAAAACTTATGGAGAAAGGTTTAAAAAGAATAGAGGCTTATGATTTGGTGCAGAGTATTTCTTTAAAAGTAATAAATAAAGAGAGTGATTTTAAAACAGAAGTTTTTAAAAATAAGAAGATTAAAAACCTTCTTTCTTCATCAGAACTTGAGGAGATTTTCAATCCTTATCTTTATCTTAAAAATATAGATTCTATCTACCAGAGGGTGTTTGGAGCGTGATCTGGAAGATTATTGTTTCTCCAAAATACAAGCCTTATGATGAGAGATTAAAACAGGAGATAAGGGATTTAGGGATAGAGAAAGAATTTAAAGTAAAAAAAAGAAGGATTTATTTTATTGAATTAGATTGTTCACCTAAGGATATAGAAAGAATAACTCAACTCTTATTGATTGACCCTATAATTGAGGATTATCGCATAGAGGAAAATTTATTCAGAACCCCTCCTAAATTCAACCAGCTTACAATAACTTTTAGAAAAGGAGTTGAGGATCCTGTAGCTTTATCCTGCAGGAAAGCTTTATCCTTTTTAGGATTCAAAAACTGTGAGGTTCGCACAGCTTTTGAATATGAATTTGAAGGATTAGCTAAAGAGGAGATAGAGTTTATTGCTCCCAAACTCTTGTATAATCCTCTTATTGAGGAAGTTATGAATTATGAGATTTATAAAGATTTAAAGAGTATAAAAGATTTAACCCGGCTTTCTTATAAATTTAAACGTATAGAGATTAACCTTTTAAAGGCTTCTCAAAAAGAATTAGAGGAAATCTCCTTTAAGCATTGCCTTTCTTTAACCGCTCAGGAGATGAAAGTGATTCAGGAGTATTTTAAAAAAAAGGGGAGAAATCCTACTGATTGCGAGCTTGAGACTATTGCTGTTTTGTGGTCTGAGCACTGTGCACATAAAACTTTAAAAGGAAAGATAGATTATAAGGAGATAGATGAGAAGGGCAATGTTATTGAAGAGAGAAAAATTGAAAATTTATTAAAAAATACAATAATGAAAGCAACTTTTGAGATTAATCATCCTGATTGTGTCTCTGTATTTGAAGATAATTCAGGGGTAGTCAAGTTTAATAAAAGTTATGATGTGTGTCTTAAGGTAGAAACCCACAATCATCCCTCAAGCTTAGAACCTTACGGAGGAGCGTCCACTGGCGTGGGAGGAGTAATAAGAGATATTTTGGGAACCGGTCAAGGTGCAAAACCAA
>CAZESF010000141.1:0-2410 GCA_964515205.1 uncultured Planctomycetia bacterium | reverse complement strand
CCGAAATAAAAAAACTTGACAACTATTTGGCTTAGATTATAAAATAAGTTTAGTCAATATTAGACAGTTTCTTAACAGAGGAGGTGACGAATGAACAAAGCACAATTAATTGCAAAGGTAGCGGAGAAAACCTGTACTAAAAAAGAAGCACAAATGGCAGTAGAGGCATTACTGGGAGCAATTAAGGATTCTTTAAAAAGTAATGAAGCGGTAGCTATTGCAGGATTTGGAACGTTTAAGGTTAAGGAAAGGAAAGCCAGAACCGCAAGAAATCCTAAAACTGGTGAAACAATTCAGGTTCCGGCAAAAAAAACTATTGCTTTTAGACCTTCTAAAGAATTAAAATCTATTTTATAATTTTTTCTTTTTAAAAAAAGAAAAGCTATTGCAAGAAATAAAAAGAGAGAATTAACTCTTGGAGAATGGGTGTTTTTCAAAAAGGAGAATATAGTTGGTAGACATTATCTAAGCTAAGAAGAATTTACTTTAGAAAATAGACAATCCTTCTCTGATAAGTCTAAATTCTTAAAATTCTTAAAAAACCTTTTTCCTAAAAATAAAAAACTGCTACAAGAATAAAGCAGGTAATTATTAACTCTCATATTATATTTTTCTTTTTCCTTCCTCTAAATCAGCGGTTAAAGAGACAAAAATGAGCAATACCTATGGATCAATGTCGATAAATAAAGAAATAAAGGTGGATAAAAAATCATTAAGAATTATTTATCAGGAATTACGGAAAGTGCAGGTAATTCTTTTCCTTCAAGAAATTCTAAGGAAGCTCCTCCTCCAGTTGAAACCCATGAAAGTTTATTTTTTATTCCAAATTCAGCTGCTGCTGAGGCAGTATCTCCACCTCCAGCAATAACTTCTGCATCTAATTCTGCCAAATACAGAGCAATCTCTTTTGTCCCCTCTGCATAATGAGGATTCTCAAATATACCCAAAGGACCGTTCCACAAGACTGTTTTTGCTGAAGAAAGTTTATTTTTAAACTCATTTACTGTTTTAGGACCTATATCTACACCCATAAAACCAGAAGGAATAACTTCAGCTATCTTTTTAGTTTCAGGATTATCCGGCGAGGTTACTACCACATGATCTTGAGGCAAAACTATTTCTACTTTTTTATCTCTTGCTTCTTTTAAAATCTTTCTTGCTAAATCAACTTTATCTTCCTCTACTTTAGAATTACCTACCTCAATATTTTTCGTCTTAAGAAAAGTATAAGCCATAGCTCCACCAATAAGAATTGTATCTACTTTCTCCATAAGATTACTAATAACTCCAATTTTGTCTGAAACTTTAGCTCCTCCTAAAATCACTATATAAGGTTTTTGTGGATTTAAAGCTTTACTTAAATACTCAATTTCTTTCTCCATTAAAAATCCAATTCCTGAGGGTAAAAATTTAGCTACTTGAGTAGTGGAGGCGTGTGCACGATGGGCGGTTCCGAAAGCATCATTGATATAAATATCAGCCAAATCTGCTAATTTTTTTGCAAATTCTTCATTTCCTTTTTCTTCTTCAGGATAAAACCTTACATTTTCAAGAAGAATTACTTTTTCTTCTGCTTCTTCTATTTCTTTTTTTACTTTATCTCCTATGCATTCATCTAATTTCTTTACTGGTATTCCCAAAAGCTCTTTTAACTCTTCTGCTACCGGGTCCATTTTTAACTCTTCAACTACTTTTCCTTTAGGTCTTCCTAAATGAGATATCAAAATAATCTTCTTTGCGCCCTGCTTGAGCACGTATTCAATCGTAGGAAGTGCTTCTCTCATCCTTGTCTCATCAGCTACTCTACCTTCCTTTAAAGGAACATTAAAATCCACACGTATTAAAAGTTTTTTATCTTTTATATCTAAATCTCTTATTGTAACCTTATTCATTTTACCTCCTAGTTAAAGTTACGATACCTTATTATTAAATTTATATTTAAACCCCCAATGATCGTCCATAAAATAGATATAAGAGAACAAGATACCACTTTGCCTGAACATATAGGTTCATAGAGGAGTGCATCTTCTTCTCTAATCTCGCATAGGTTGATTGTGTAAGGAAAAAATTCATTACGTATTTTTTGTGAGAGGTTAAGACTGAAAGCATCTTTTTTAAAAATTTCAGACAAGGTGAATTCACTATTTGTAGGATTGATGTAAACAAAAGCTCTTTTTCTGTAGTGGTTAAAAATAAAATACCTCCTGAGAGAAGAGAGGAATTTGGAAAATTTGAAAAGCCTCTTTCTCTCTGCAAAAACAACCCTATCGTAAGAATAGAAGCAACAAAAATTTACCATCAAAACCTGTTCAGTTTTTCCAAAAAATTATTTTTCAACATTAAACTTTTTAAAACTTTAACTATTATGTTAACATTTAATTTTCATCCATTCAACTCAAATTTTTCTGAT
>CAZESF010000140.1:0-2443 GCA_964515205.1 uncultured Planctomycetia bacterium | reverse complement strand
GGTTTGATTAAATAAAATAAAGAAGATTGGGATAGGTTTTTTAAGGAGTTAAATGGAGTTGAAGTTATATCAATTTTGGGAAATTTCTTTATAGAATTACCTTGACTTATTTGTTATTTATGTTAATCTTAATTAACTATGTGGGCAATTGTTGAAATAGGAGCAAAACAATATAAAGTTAAGAAAGGTGATATTTTAGAGATAGAGAAAGTCAAAAAAGAATCTCCTTTCGTGATAGATAAAGTTCTTCTTTTAGCTTCTGATGGAAAAGTTTTAATTGGACAGCCTTATTTAGATAAAGTTAAGGTTAAAGCAGAAATTTTAGAGGAAGTAAAAGGAAAAAAAATAATTATTTATAAATTTAAAAGGAGAAAAAAATATCGCCGTAAAAAAGGGCATCGTCAGATTTATACCCGCCTTAAAATCTTGGATATTCTTGTGGAGAAGTGATTGTTGATTCTGTTTCTCTTTTTCTTTCCGCTGGATGTGGAGGGGATGGTGGGGTTTCTTTTATTCGCAAAGGAAATAAATTAGTAGGAGATGGAGGAAGAGGAGGAAGAGGAGGAGATATTATTCTTGAAGCAAACAGAAATTTATACGATTTAAGTAAATTCAAATATAAAAGAAAAATTAAAGCTCAGGATGGAGAAAGAGGAAAAGCGCATCGCAAGAAAGGAAAAAATGCTCCTGATTTAATTATTCCTGTCCCCTGTGGCACAATTGTGAGAAATAAAGAAGGAGAAATACTTACTGATTTAAAAAAGGATAAAGAGAGAATATGTATTGCGAAGGGGGGAAAAGGGGGAGAGGGAAATTTTAAAAAAGAGGCAGAAAAAGGTCAAAAAGGCGAAGAAAAAGAGATTGTTCTTGATTATAGAATACTGGCAGACATTGCTATTGTTGGGTTTGCTAATTCAGGAAAAACCTCTCTTTTTAATTTCCTTACACAAAAAAATTTTAAAGTAGCCTCTTACCCCTTTACCACAACCAGTTGCATGTGGGCTACATTTCAAATAAATTTTAAAAGATTTATCATTTTAGATACACCTCCTTTAAGGAAAGATAGAGAAAATGAATTTTTAAAACATCTTCTGCGGGTAAAATTAATATTAGTTGTCTTGGATAATTTTCAGAAGATAGATGAGGGTATAGAAACAATTAGAAAAATCATAAAAAAGTTTGATACTTCCTATCTAAACAAAAATTTTTTTTACTTACTTAATAAAATTGATAAAATAGATAAAAGTTTTAAAAAGAAAAAGAAGATTTTATATATTTCTGCTAAGACAGGAGAAGGAATAGATACTCTTAAAGAAAAAGTAAAGAAATTTTTCCCATGAAAAAGATTGTTATAAAGATTGGAAGCAGTGTTATTGCTCCTCAAGGAAAATTAAAATTGAGAATAATGAAAAATATTCTTGAGGAAGTAATTAGATTGGAGGATAAAGGCATAAAAAGTATTATTGTAAGCTCAGGAGCAATCGTCTGTGGAGTAAATAAATTGAGTGGAGAAAAAAAGAAAGATATTCATTCTCTTCAGGCATATGCAAGTCTGGGACAAGTAATTTTGATGGAGCATTATTCTAAAATTTTAAAAAAATATAATAGAAACTGTGCTCAAATCCTTCTTACCTGGGATGATTTTAATGATCGCAAAAGATTTTTAAATGCTCAAAGCACGATAAACAGACTCCTAAAGTGGGGCGTAATCCCCATTATTAATGAAAATGATACTGTCTCTTATGAGGAAATAAAACTGGGGGATAATGATAAGTTGAGTGCTTTGGTAAGTGATCTTATAAGAGCTGATCTTTTGATAATTCTTTCTGATGTAGAGGGTTTATTTTCTCCTCAGGGATTAGTAAAGAAAGTAGAAGAAATTGATAATAAAGTAATCAGTTGGGCGAGAAAAGAAGAAAAAGAATTTAGAAGAGGGGGAATGATTACCAAATTAGAAGCGGCAAAAATTGCAATTTCAAGTGGAATAAAAACAATTATCGCTAATGGAAGGAAAAAAAATATAATTATAAATATTATTGAGGGAAAAGAAGAAGGAACCATGTTCCTGCCTCTTTCTAAAGTAGAAAAAGCAAAAAAAAGATGGATAGCGTTCAGTAAGAAGGTAAAAGGAAAAATTTTTATTGATGATGGAGCGAAAAAAGCACTTGTTGAGAAAGGAAAGAGTTTGCTTTCTTGTGGGATAATGAAAGTTGAAGGAGAATTTTTAAGAAAAGATGCAGTTTATGTAGTAGATTCTTGTGGAGCTTTGATAGGAGTTGGGCTTGTAGAATACAGCTCAGATGAACTTAAAGATAAAACAAAAAAGTTTGAAAAAGAAGTTGTTCATCGAAATAATTTTGTCAGGAAGGAGGAAGAATGAATTCTTCCTATGTGAAAAGAATAGTAAAAGAAGCCAAAAAAAATAGTTTTTTATTATCTTCTC
>CAZESF010000139.1:0-2451 GCA_964515205.1 uncultured Planctomycetia bacterium | reverse complement strand
GCATCTGCAACATGATTTGATTTAATCTTTTTTTTCAAAAATACATTCTCAATCATTCTTTTGACCTGACCAGTTGAAGCATTACCTCTTCCCACAATTGCTTTTTTTACCTCTGTAGGTAAATATTCATAAAGAGCTAATTTATAAAATGAAGATAGAAGCACTATTACCCCCCTGACCTGTGCCAAAACTCCTAAAGTTGTGGGATGACGATAATGGGAGTATAATTTTTCTAAAACTATAATTTGCGGTTGATATTTCTTAATAGTTTTGGCAAGCTTTTTGAATATAAGATTTAAACGTTTAGGGAGATTATCTTTGGCAGAAGTAATGATCTCGCCCTGTTTAATAAGAGTTACTCTATCCTTAGCTATTTTGCATACGACAAAACCTGTTGTTTTAAGTCCTACATCTACTCCGATAACAATCATTTATTTCTACATCTCTATCTCTAAATCTCAGAGGCAAGTTGTTCCATGATCTCCTCAGGTATATCAAAATTAGCATAAACTTTCTGCACATCATCATGATCTTCTAAAGCTTCAATTAAAGCTAAAATCTGCTTTGCCTGATTCCCGGTTACCTTTACTGTTGAGGTAGGAACCATAGTAAGCTCAGCAATTTGCCATTTTATTCCTTTTTCTTTTAAAGTACTTTTTACTTTCTCAAAATCCTGCGGCTGGCAAAATATCTCATAGCTTTTTCCTTCTGTTTTTAAATCTTGAGCTCCTGCATCAACAACAATAGCAAATAATTCATCTTCACTAATTTGAGACTTATCAATAAGAATATACCCTTTCTTGTTGAAAACCCAGGCTACACTTCCTGAACCGGCTAAATTCCCTCCTTTTTTAGAGAAAATATTTCTTACCTCACTAGAGGTTCTGTTTTTATTATCTGTTAAAGCTTCAACCATTATTGCCACCCCACCAGGACCATAGCCTTCAAAAATACAAGTTTCATAAGTTACTCCGGGAAGTTCCCCTGTTCCTCTCTTTATCGCCTTTTCAATGTTATCCTGAGGCATATTCGCATCACGCGCACGTTCAATTGCAGTGCGCAGGCGTGGGTTTGTATCAGGATTGCCTCCACCTTCTCTTGCGGCAACTGTAATTTCTCTAATTAACTTAGTAAATAACCTTCCTCTTTTTGCATCCTGAGCAGCTTTTTTATGTTTTATCCCTGCCCATTTAGAATGACCACTCATCTTTTCACCTCCTCATTCTTTATCACTTCCTTAGCTAACCTATCAGCTTCTTTATTCTCCTTGCGAGAAATATAGTTAATCTTAAATTGTTTAAAGAAAGAGATCAAATGTTTGGATAAAATATATAAAGGATATAAATTTTTATTTTTTACTTTATAATTTCCATTAATCTGCTCACATAAGAGCTTACTGTCTGAATAAACACAACAAACTTCTTCTTTTAAACTTAATACTTCAATAAGAGAGAATATTAAAGCCATATACTCAGCAAAATTGTTTGTTGTTATACCCAAATAAAAACTCCCTTTTTTGATTAATTTTTTTTCTTTATAAATTAGATATCCAATTCCTGCCTTTCCTGGATTTCCGCCTGAGGCTCCATCAACAAAAACTTTAATCATTCAAAATCCTCCTTAAGATACAAAATCCTTACACAATTTTCACAAAATATTAATTCTTTATACATCTTTATCTCATTTATTTTTTGCGCTGTAACTTTTATATGACAGGCGCCACAATTCTCATTTTCTACAGGAACAATTGCCAATCCATCACGTGTCTTTAAAAGTTTTTCATAAGTAGAAAGTAAATTCTCATTAATTTGGGAGGCTAATTGCTTTCGTTTATTTTCTAATTCTTTAATTTTTATCTCTATCTCTTCAATTTCTTTTTTAATTTTTTTTTCTTCTTCTTTAAATTTTTGTTCTTCTTTCTCTACTTCTTTTTTTGCTTCCTCTAATTGTTTTTCAGCTTCCTCAATTTCATCCAATATTTTTATCACATCATCTTCTAATAAAGAAACGTCTGCTTTTAAAGAGGCGATTTCAGTAAGTTTGGCTTGATATTCTTTATTTGTCTTCAACTGATAAAGTTGTGCTTGAGCTTTTCTTATATTCTCTTCTTTTGAAGAAAGCTCCAGCTCTTTCTCTTTATGTTTTACCTGTAGTTGTTTAACTGTCTCTTGAAAGGAAGAAAGAGAACTTTTTTTCTCTAAAAATATATTTTTAAATTTTTCTATTTCTTGAGGTTTCTCTATATCTTTTTTATATTTTAATCGAAAAAGAAGGGTATCAATTTCCTGTAAAGCTATTAATTTTCTTATTTCCTCTTTTAAATTCATTATCTCAATCTTTTAGTTTACTTGCGCACAGTAAAATCCGAACCTACGCTCCTTTCGTGCTTTCTGAAAGTGGGCAATGCCCGACTCGAACGGGCGACCTCGTCGATGTGAGCGACGCGCTCTA
>CAZESF010000138.1:0-2452 GCA_964515205.1 uncultured Planctomycetia bacterium | reverse complement strand
ATTTTTTTATCTATCACCTCTCTTTCTTTAGTTATCTCTTTAAGTTTTTCATCTAGAAAATCAAAAACTCTTCTTGTTTTTTCCACATCAATCTGAGAAGTAGCTAAATCCTTAGGAAATTGTGTATGAGAGAAATTTATTAAGGAATTAAGAAAATCCTCTTTTTTATTAAGGATATCTTTTTTAAAAATTAAAGATCTTCTTTCTTCTTTTTTCTCTTTTAATTTCTCCTTTATTTTCTCTATCTCTTTCTGGGGAAACTTTTTTAAATAGACTTTTTTAACCTGCACCTGCCAGACTTCTCCTTCTCCAAAAACTTTTGCGGAAAGAGAATTCTCATCTATACTAAAAGCATTAATCTCTAAAAGAATATTATTTAAACCTTTTTTAACCTTTAGGGTAGCCTCTCTTTTAACCAAAGCTTGATTGGTAAATAATGTAACCTCTTTAATTTTTGAAGGAATAATTTTTTGAGCAAAACTTAAATTTCCTACCAATATCACAGATATAACAAAAATTATTTTTTTTCTCATCTTACCCCCCTTTTTAGTTAATACAAAAAGTAAACTTCTTTTACTATTACTCCTTTTTTAAATACCGTTCTTGAAAATTCTGCTTTTATTTCTTTTAAACCATCTATTAAAGGATAAATGACTTTTTTAAGATAAAAATTTACAAGTGATAAATCCCATTTATTCCAAAAATAATTTTCTATTTCTTTAAGTTTTTTCTCTTTCTTTCTTAATTCTTCTAACATTTCTCTTTTTCTCCTTTCCTCTCCTCTCCTTTCTCTATCCAATTTTCTTAACTCCTCTTCTTTTGAAGAAATAGACTTTCCTTGATTTTTTAATTCTTCTATTTCCTTTTTCAATGATTGATATTCCTCACCTAATTTCTGTATTTTTAAATTTGCCTCATTTATGTTTTTTTCTATTTCCCCCACCTGATTTATCAAAGCCTTCTTCTGAGTCATCATACCTAAACGTAAAAAAGAAATCCAATTGATTCCCCACCTGCATAATTCCTTAATTTTTTGCAAAAAAACTTTTGTATTTAGATAACTTACCATATTATTTTCACCAGATAATTGAAATTTTATTTTCTTAAATAAAAGGTTCTCTTTTAGAGAAGCTGTCTTTTTTCCATACACATCTATGGACTTTTTAATAAGCTTGGGGAATAGAGAAATTAAAATAAATCTATCCATAAAACAATAACAACCATTTAAATTTGGAGAAGAAAAATAGTTAATTTTAAATCCTTCATAATTAGTAGGAAAAATAGTCAATTTAGCTTTCTTTACCCAATTGTTTATCATTTTCTCAACTATATTCTTATTTTTCACCTCTATAAAAATCAAAAATTCAAAGATAGGAAAAATACCTTCTGTGTCTATATTATAAACATAACCTCCAATTTCTCTTCCTATTATTTCATTAATATTTTTTATTTTAACCCCAAAAAAACTCCCAATTACTTCCTCTATGTTCTTTGGAAAGTCTGCTTTTTCAAAAGAAATACCTTCTCTTTCGCTTCTTCTTCTCACCTCTTGCAAAAGATGCTCTCCCAGTCTTTTTAAATCAAACCAATTACTCCAACTATAACTAATAACATCTTGAGGAATAAATCTTAATGTATAGTTT
Source organism: uncultured Planctomycetia bacterium (assembly GCA_964515205.1). Lineage (GTDB taxonomy): Bacteria > Omnitrophota > Gorgyraeia > Duberdicusellales > 4484-171 > CAZBLX01. The sequence continues at coordinate 809 of CAZESF010000138.1, read as the reverse complement.
TTTTCTGGTTTTGTAGTATAAATGTTAGCATAATAGGGAGAAAGCAAATTATTGTTAAAGAAATAGACTACCCTACCTTTATAAAGATTATTTTCTTTTGTTAACGCAAATCCCACTTTTTCTATGCTTCTCCAACTTTTTAATATTTTAAGATTTCTTCTTGTTTCATCTGGAAAAGCAGTGACTAACTTCTTTTTAATTACATTAACTAACCTATTTACATCCCAATATCCTAAAAAATAAGAAGAAGGAAAAAGATTCTTTTTTAAAGAAAGGAAACTTCTATCAGAAGATAAAGAAAATTCTTTTTTTAAAAATACATCCCAAAAAGAATAAAGGATTTTTTTATCAGGACTGATAATTATTAAATCTTTTATCTTTGTATAAGCAAAATTAAACTTGTGAGGTAATCTTACGAGAGTAATTTTTTTCTTTTTATATTTTTCATAATCTATCTTAAGATTACCTTTGTTCAGTTTGTAAATAAATTCTAAAAACTCTGCCTCAGGCTTGATTCTGGTTATTACCACTAAGGACAAAAAAGATTTATTTTTTAAGTCTGTTATTTTTGCTGAAGAATAAACTACAAAGGCAATCTCTTCGCCAAAAAATTTGTCCCAAAAAAGTGTGGATAGAAAATTAGAAAAATTTTTTTTAAAATTTCTGTATTGTTCTATCTGTTCTTGAGAAAACTTACTTTTCTCAAGTAATTCCTCTACATCTATCTTTTTAATATTCTGCCACAACTTTGTTGATTTAATCTCCTTTATTCTTTCTCCCACATCATAAATATGCAGATAAAAAAGAGG
>CAZESF010000137.1:0-2476 GCA_964515205.1 uncultured Planctomycetia bacterium | reverse complement strand
AGTAGAGGTTGAGGTAACCTCTATTTTACAATCTCCTTCAGGAAGAATAATATTTACGCGTCTTTTAGGATGAAGATAGGATTGATTCTGGCATGTGCTGGAGAAGGTCGACGTTTAGGATTTAAGAAAAATAAAGTCTTTCTTTATTTAAATAAAAAACCAATTTTTTATTATAGTTATAGAAATTTTTCTTCTTTTTCTCAAATTAAATGGATATGTGTTGTTACACAAAAGAGAAATTTTTCCTTAGTTAGAAAGACTATTCCCTTTGAGAGGAGACTTATACTTGTAGAGGGAGGAGAAAGACGACAAGACTCAGTAGAGGCAGCTCTTAAAGTTCTGAAAGATAAAGATATTGATTATATTATTATTCATGATGGTGCACGTCCTTTGATAAAAAAAGAGAAGATAAAAGAGTTGATATTATCTTTAAAGAAATATCCCGCAGTAATATTGGGCCTTCCTTTAAAAGAGGCGATAAAATATGTGGAAAGGGATTTTGTGGTGAAAAGCTTAAGAAGAGAAAACCTTTATATTATTCAGGCTCCTCAGGGATTCAGGAAAGATTTGATTTTAAAAGCTTATGATAAATTTAACAGAAAAAGAAATTTTTATGATGATGCCCAACTTGTAGAATTATTAAGAAGAAAGATAAAGGTTGTTGAAGGAGACCCTTTCAATATAAAAATTACTTATCCGGCTGATTTGAAATTAGTTTCCCTTCTTTTAGATAAATAATTTGACATATTTTTTTGAATATTTAAAATTAGTGTTAGAAATGATTAGAAAAGCAAAGTTAAAGGATGCAGAAGAAATTCTTAATTTGATAAATTTTTGGGCTAAGAAAGGTAGAGTATTGAGGCGTTCTCTTAATTATATTTATGAAAACTTGCGTGATTTTTGGATTTGGGAGGAGAGAAGAAAAATAGTAGGGGTTTGTAGTCTTCATATTGTAGGATGGAAAGATTTAGCAGAGATTAAATGTTTAGTGGTAAAAAAGAATTTTCAAAAAAGAGGAATAGGAAGGAGTCTTGTGGAAATGTGTTTGAAAGAAGCAGAAGAATTAGGGATAAAGAAAGTGTTTGCTTTATCTTTTGAGAAAAAATTTTTTGAAAAATTAGGATTTAAAAAAATAGATAAAAAGAAATTACCTTCCAAAATATGGGGTGAATGTATAAACTGTGTATATTTTCCTGCAGATTGTAGAGAAGAAGCATTTATTAAAAAGATATCTTAAGAAAGGAGGATTAATGCTTGTTGATTACGAATTTAGTGAGGATCAATTGATGCTTAAAGATTTAGCTCGTCAAATTGCCGAAACAAAAATTAAACCTATCAGTAGAGAGTTTGATGAAAAAGAAGAATTCCCTTCTCAAATAATGGAGGAGTTAGCTAAAGCAGACCTTTTTCGTATCTGTATTCCCCAAGAATATGATGGGATTGGCGGAGGTCTTACTGAGTTATGTATTGCCACTGAGGAAATTTCGCGTATAGATGGAGGTGTTGCTGCTTCCTACGCTGCTTCTTTTTTAGCTATGTTTCCTATACTTTTATTTGGAACCGAGACTCAAAAAAAGAAATACCTTCCCCAAATTGCTTCAGGAAAACTGGCTGCATTCTGTCTTACAGAACCTGAGGCAGGTTCAGATGTAGCAGCAGTAAGGACACAAGCTGAAAAAAAAGGAAATTATTATTATCTTAGAGGAAGAAAACACTTTATTACTAATGGAGGAGAGGCAGATATTTATGTAGTGATTGCTGTGACAGATAAAAGTAAAGGACCACGAGGAATGTCTGCTTTTATTGTGGAGAAAGGAATGGATGGTTTCAGTTTCGGAAAAAAGGAAGAAAAAATGGGAATTAAAGCTTCCTCAACCAGAGAGCTTATATTTGAAGATACCAAAGTTCCTTGTGAAAATCTTTTGGGAGGTAGAGAAGGTATAGGATTTATTGCAACGATGAGGACTTTTGATCAATCCCGTCCTGGTGTAGCAGCACAGGCAGTGGGAATAGCACAGGGAGTATTAGAGGAGGTAATAAAATATGCACACCAGAGAGTGCAATTCGGACAGAAAATTACTTCTTTTCAGGGAATTCAGTGGATGCTTGCCGATATGGCTACAAAGATTGAGGCAGCAAGAAGTTTAGTTTATTCTGTGGCAAGAATGATTGATAAAGGGAAAAAAGATGTAGGAGGAGCATCAGCCGCGGCAAAGTTATTTGCTTCTGATGTAGCGATGGAGGTAACTACCGATGCCGTGCAGATAATGGGTGGATATGGATATATGCGTGAGTATGGAGTAGAAAAGTTTATGCGTGATGCTAAAATTACCCAAATTTATGAGGGAACAAATCAAATTCAGAAAAATATAATTGCTCTTAATCTGATAAAAAAATATGCTAAATAATAGATGCCTCTATTCATCGCCTACTCAACCTACGAGGTTGAACTGAAAAATGCAGAAATAATTTGCAA
>CAZESF010000136.1:0-2492 GCA_964515205.1 uncultured Planctomycetia bacterium | reverse complement strand
CTGTAAAGTCTCTTTATCTTTTTCCATATGTCATCCTCCTTTTTCCTTCTTAATTTTTTCCCTCGCTTCTTTTACCATTTTTTATATCTTCAAAAATTATCAAACCTGTTTTCCAAAAATTTCCTATAATTTTCTGGCATTTTTTAGCTATTCTTAATTCCATTTTTTCAAAATCTTCTTTACTTATCTTTTCTTCCCAAGTATTTATTGTTTCAATCAAAAGATTACCTAACCATTTAATTAATCATGACATCATAAAAAATTGCTTTTTCTTTTAATAATGCGGCCCTAGTCCTGCTTTCGTTTTAAATTTTTTTCTTACAATATTCACACTCAAAAATTCCATCAAATATCCTTCTACTATATTTTAAGGTTCTTTCTTTTTCCCCATTTTTTATCTTTTTTATTTTACTAATTTTTATCATATCATTGTTTCACAAGGCTTGTTAAATTTTTTTCAAAATCATTTTTAAAATTTTCTTTATAATTAAAGTAATCAAGCCTGATTTCAAACCAATTATCAAGGGTTAAAACTACATCCCAATATACTGGTTGTGTGAAGTTAATTATGTCTGAGTTATTGAAACCTCTCGGGTTTTGTCTTTCTCTCCTAAATAACGATGCCTTCCTGTTCAAAATTTCTCAATTTCTTCTTATAGATTTCAGTCAATTGTGCAATTGTCAAATATAATATCTTTCCCACTTTTTCTTCCATCATCTCTTCTAAACTCTCCTTGACAATTTCTTTTAATAATTCCATAATTTCTTTAGATTTTTTCATTTTCACCTCCCGGTTATTTTTAATCCCTTCTTTATTATCCACCAGAAGGCACTTACATTATTTTCCCCCAGACACAATTAATAATACACTATGCAAAAAAAATCTGAATGATTATTTCAAAGTATACAGGGAGTTTATACCTCAATTTTTTAAATAATTCACTTTTTAAAAGTGTTTTAAAAAATACTTGACAAAAAAAATACATATGTTATAGTTAAAGTGATATGAAAAAAAGTAAAAGAGAGTTTCTAAGTAATTCATTTCATCTAAATAGAAAAAAGAATTATTTCTTAGTCCTAAATATCATAAAAAAATACTCATCTATCACAAAATCTGAAATTGCAAATATAACAGGGCTTACTTATCCAACTATTTCAAGTATTATAGAGGAATTAAGAGAAAAGGGACTTGTGAAATTTGGGAAAAAGCAAAACTCTTCAATGGGAAGAAAACCCAGAAGTATAGAATTCCGTTATAATGCAGGCCTAATTGTAGGAATTGAAATAGGACTTGGATTTTATGGTATTTTAACAGACCTTAATGGGAATATTATAACAAGGAAGAAAATATCTCTAACTAAAAATGTTCTGGATATTAAAAAAATACAACAATTCATAGAAAATTTAATTAAAAACAATTGTGATATTAAAAGGATTGCTGGTATTGGAATTGGTGTGGCAGGTCTTGTAACAAAAGAGGGAGAATATTTAGGAAGAGCAAACCAGATAAAAATTCCTATAAAAAAATCACTTGAAGAAAAATTTAGTGTTCCTGTCTTTGTTGAAAATGATGCTGATACTGGAATGATTGCTGAGCATCAGTTGGGTGTAGCAAAAGAGGTGAAAAATGCTATATATATTTTGAAAAGAGAGAGGGGTCTTGGATTTGGTATTTTAGTTAATGGAGAGATAATGAAAGGTCATAATGGATTCGCAGGAGAAAATTTTGGAATAATTTCAGAGAAAGTAATAACTGACCTTGAGAAAAATAAAATTACTACCCCTCTTATTGAAGAACTTATTCAATTAATAGGCCTCTTTGACCCTGAAATGATTATTATGGGTGGAGAATTATCAGACCTTAAAGAGGAATTTGTGGAAGAATTAGAGAAGAAAATTGAAGAATATGAAAATATCAATAGAAAAGTAAAAATCAAAAGAGCAAAAATTGGAAAAGAAAGTGTTGTTCTCGGTGCTGTAAATTCTGTTCTTAAAAAAATATTTTCTTTAAGTTTACATTAAAGGATAAGGCTATAAATAAAAGATCTTTGAAAAGAAACAAAAATAAATCTTGGCAGATTTATTAAGAGAGGAGGTGAGAGGAGATGAAGAAAAAAGGATTTACATTAATTGAACTTCTTGTAGTAATAGCAATTGTTGCTATTCTTGCAGGTATTCTTCTGCCAGCATTGAGTAAAGCAAGAGAAAGAGCAAGAGAATCAGTGTGTGTAAACAATTTAAAGCAACTGGGTCTTGCTCATGCTATGTATATGGAAGATTATGGATATGTTATGCATGTGTCAGGGAGTACATGGAAGAATTCCTGGAAATATCTTCTACTTCCATATGCAGGAAACAATATAGATGTTTATTATTGCCCAACAAAGAAGAGAGTTTTTGATGATTATCAGAAGCAATATCCTGGAATAGGTAAACCAGTAATTTCATCCTATGGAATGAATATATATGCTAGGGATTATAATTTGACATTG
>CAZESF010000135.1:0-2505 GCA_964515205.1 uncultured Planctomycetia bacterium | reverse complement strand
TAAAAACAATAGAAGGATTTGGTAAAAATCAAAAAGCAACAGAAGGCTATCTTAATTTAATGGGTATCTATCAGTGCTTTAAACCTTATACAGACTCAAGAGACAAAAACAAGTATAAGAACGGAAAATCTCCTTTAGAATTAGCAGGTGTCTCTATAAAGGGATTAGATTGGGTAAGATTTGTCCTTAAGAATAGCAACAGTTAATATAACGCTTCAGATTTAACTATCTGGAAAATAGGTAGATTTTTGGTATAATTTAAATTCTTAAGTGCTTTTTCGGGAGGTGGCGCAGTCTGGATTAGCGCACTTGGTTTGGGACCAAGGGGTCGTGGGTTCAAATCCCACCCTCCCGAGAGATAGCGTTTTACAGAGAAAGGGAAGAAGAATGAAGAGGGTCCTTTTTTTATTATCTTTAGTGCTGTTATTTATCACCTCTTCAGTTAAAGCTCAAGAAATAAAACAGGAGAAGAAAGTTATTACTACTGCTGGAGAAGCGACAGTCTGGGTAAATCCGGATAGAGCAAGAATATTTTTAGGCATTGAGACTTTGCAGGAGACAATTGATGATGCTCATAAAGAAAATGCAGAAAAAATGAGAAAAGTTGTAGCTGCCTTGAAAGCACTTAAGATAAAGGGAATGTTGATTAAAGCTCCCAGTTACAATGTTTCTTTAGTTAAAGAACCGACTTATGAAGCAACAAAAGCAGGTCGGCTGCCTAAGATTATTGGTTATAAAGTAACACAGAGTTTTACTGTTCTTTTAAAAAATAAAAACCCTCTTATTTTATCTAAGAATGCTTCTTATGTTGTTGATGCTGCATTAAAAAATGGTGTAAATATTATAGAGAAAGTAGCCTTCTTTAAGGAAGATGATTCTCAGGAAAGACGCAAAGCATTAAAATTAGCAGTTAAGGATGCAATTTCTAATGCTAAGGCTATTGCTGAGGCAGCAGGAGTTTCAATTAAAAGTTATACTTTGATTAACTCTTCTACATATTATTGGCAGTCTCCTCAAATAGTTCAAATGACTCAAGCATTTACCCCAAGAGAGACAGATAGGGCCATCACAACATTAATTGCAGGCAAAATTCCGATTTTCTGTAAAGTCCAGCTACATTGTATAGTTAAATGATACTGGTGGATAAAGAAATTTCTCTTGAAGAGTTAAAAAAAATAGCTCATCAAAGTTTTGGTAATTTAGTAAAGGCTGTAGTAGATGTAGAAAAAGAAATAATGGTTATAGGAGGTGAGCTTCATTCTGACGAGGAAGAATTTTTATTAAGAAGAGGATCTCGACAGGAAAATCTGTGGGGAATCAATATTTATCCTGATTTAGAGAATAAAGAATGGATAGAGTTTGATTCCGTGATTAATCTAAGACCTTCCTTGGGAAATCTTACAAGAGGGGTAGATAATCCTGAAATAAGAGAAAAAATTTATAAAATAGTGGATAAATTGGTTCGTCGATGAGTAGTTATCAAAAAATAAGAGAGAGATGGTTTAAGTTGAGTTTAGCTGAGCAACTTGCCAATATCGGAAGTGAAGTAATAAGAGCGATAAATTGGAAAGAAAAAGGCAGAAAAGATTATTCTAAAGAAGCTACTTTACGTGCTATAGAGTTGATAGATTTGACAATAGAAGATAGGAAAAACAGATATCGACTTAAGGAAGTTTTACGTTTAAGAGAATTATTAGCAGATTTTTTATGGTTTGATAATCAATACAATTCTACCGCAGAAAGTTTCAAAAAATATTTTTACGCTTTTAACTATTACATAAATAGTGTAAAATAATTTTTTGAAAAAGAAAGCGCCCGTAGCTCAACTGGATAGAGCATCTGCCTTCTAAGCAGAGGGTTGCAGGTTCGAATCCTGCCGGGCGCGTTTATATTTTCATTCACGATGAAAAAAATTATTTATCTATTTCTTCTTTTATTTTTTATTTTTTTATTTTTAGGAATAGGATTTTATGTTTTTTTAAATATTAAAGGTAAAGAGATTTTATTAAATACGCTCGAGAAAAAATACAAGATAAAAGCAGAATTAAGAAATCTATATGTAAGTTTTCCTTTAAAGGTTAAATTAGAAGGATTCATCACTCCTCGCCTTTCCTTTTCCTTATTAGAATTTGAAATTACCGGCGTGAATCTTTTCAGAAAAGTTATAACTTTAGATAATATTTATCTTGATGAGCTAAAGCTGGTAGTAAAAAGAAAAGAAAATGGCAAGATTCTATTTCCTTTAATATCAGAAAAGGCTGAAAAAAAGAGTTATTCTACAAGGAGTTTTAATTCTTCTTCAAAAAAAGGCAATTTTTCCTTCATTTTTAAAAAAATATTTATTGATCATGCCTCTTTAACTTTTCTGGATGAAAATTTTTCTCCTTCTTTAAAATTACAGTTTAGAAATGCGAGAGTAAAGTTGAAAAATTTCAATTATCCAGTAAAAGATAAATTTTATATAGAATTAACCTCTTCCCTGAAAAGAAAAAATATTTTTATGGA
>CAZESF010000134.1:0-2542 GCA_964515205.1 uncultured Planctomycetia bacterium | reverse complement strand
AATTTCCTGTGGAGGCAGTTTCTCAAGATAAAAAGGATAGGATAAAGATAACTCCTGTAGTTTCTCGTTCAACAAAATAATTGTTATGGAAAAAGGTTATTTAGCTTTAATTTTACATGCTCACCTTCCTTTTGTTCGCCATCCTGAATATAAAGAATTTTTAGAAGAGCGATGGTTTTTTGAAGCTCTTACAGAAACTTATATTCCTTTACTTTCTCTTTTTGAAAGATTGGTTAATGATAAGATAGAATTTCATCTTACCTTAAGTCTATCTCCCACTTTACTTTCTATGCTTAATGACGCTCTTCTTAAAGAAAGATATATAAATTATCTTAATAAGATGATTGAATTATGCGAGAAAGAAATTGAAAGAACACGTTTCTCTCCTTCTTTTCATAAATTAGCTTTAATGTATTATTATCGTTTCTCCAGAACAAAAGATAAGTTTCTTAATCAATATAATCAAGATTTAATTAAAGAATTCAAAAAATATCAGGATAAAGGATATTTAGAGATAATTACCTGTGCTGCTACTCATGGATTCCTGCCTCTACTTCTTCACAAAGAAGCAGTAAAAGCTCAAATTGAGGCAGGTGTTTCTTTTTATTCTAAAATTTTTTCTAAACCACCTCAAGGCTTATGGCTTCCTGAATGTGGATATTTTGAAGGATTAGATAAGTTTTTAAAGGAATGTGGAATAAAGTATTTTATTTTAGAAACTCACGGAGTGCTTTTTGCTCGTCCTCGCCCCAAATTTGGAGTTTACTCTTCTTACTATACTAAAAATAGAGTTGCTATCTTCGGAAGAGACATTGAAACTTCAAAAAGTGTCTGGTCTTCAATTGAGGGGTATCCGGGAGATTACAATTATCGGGAATACTTTCGTGATATAGGATTTGATTTAGATTATGATTATATTAAACCTTATATATCTGCTTCTGGCGCAAGAATTTTTACAGGAATAAAATATTATAAAATTACTGGCCCTACTCCTTATAAAGAGCCTTATGTACCTGAGAAAGCAAGAGAAAAAGCAGCAGAGCATGCAGGAAACTTTATGTTTAATCGGGAAAGGCAGATAGAATATCTTTACTCGGTGTTGGGGAGAAAACCTATTGTTGTCGCTCCTTATGATGCAGAATTATTTGGACATTGGTGGTTTGAAGGCATTGATTGGTTAGAATTTTTAATCCGAAAGATAAAATATGATCAGAATATATTTAAATTAACCACTCCCTCTTTGTATTTAAAACTTTATCCTAAGAATCAATTGATAAATCCAGCTCCTTCCAGTTGGGGATGGAAAGGATATTATGAGGTCTGGCTTAATGGCTCTAATGATTGGATTTATCCTCATCTGCATCGTGCACAAGAGGTAATGATTAATTTAGCCAAAAGATTTAAGAATGTAAATGGAGAAAAAAGAAGAGTCCTTAATCAAATGGCAAAAGAATTGCTTCTTGCTCAAGCAAGTGATTGGGCATTTATGATGAAGACAGGAAATTTCTCTGAGTATGCTAAAAAAAGAGTAATTACTCATTTAGAAAGATTCTATCTTTTAAAACAATTCTTAGAGAGAGATTTTATAAACTATGAGGTTTTAGAAGATATAGAGAATAAAGATAACATCTTTCCTGATTTGGATTATTCTTTATTCCACTCTTAGAATGGATAGTCCTACAAAAATAGTTTTTATCTGGCATATGCATCAACCTTATTATAAATTACCCTCACAAGAATATTATTATTTAGGATGGACACGCCTTCATGCAGCAAAGGATTATTATGGAATGGCAAAGATAGTGGAGAAATTTGATAAGTTAAAAGTTACTTTTAATTTTAGCGGTGTTCTTATTAAGCAACTTTATGATTATATTTATAATAATGCCACAGATTTATATGCTTTACTTACTTCAAAAAACCCTCGTTTTTTAACGAAAAAAGAGAAAGAATTTATTATAGATAGATTTTTCTCTGTAAATTTTGAAAGATTTATTCGCCCACATAGAAGATATTTCCAGCTTTATCAGAAAAAAGTAAAAAAAGAAAAATTTTCTTCTCAGGATATTTTAGACTTACAAGTTCTTTTTAATCTCTGTTGGTTTCATCCCTACACTTTCAAAGAGGATAAAAATTTACAGGAGATAGTAAAAAAAGAAAAAGGCTATTCTTTTTCAGATAAAAAATATATTTTCCAAAAACAGAGAGAGATTATGCAAAAAATCTTCCCTCTTTATAAGAAATTACTTGAAGATGAAAGGATTGAGATAAGCGTTTCTGCTTTTTACCATCCTATTTTGCCTCTTATTTATGATACAGATATTTTAAAAGAATTTCCTTATCTTAAAAGACCACGTCTAAGATTTTCCTCTCCTCAGGATGTATCCTGGCATCTTAAAAAAGCGAAAGAAATTTTTGAGAAAGTTTTTGAAAAGAATCCTTATGGAAGCTGGCCTCCTGAGGGAAGCATTTCTAAAGATATAGTGTCCTTTTTTATAAAAGAAGGATTTAGCTGGATTGGGTTAGATGAGGGAATTTTATT
>CAZESF010000133.1:0-2545 GCA_964515205.1 uncultured Planctomycetia bacterium | reverse complement strand
GATTTTATTTGAGGATAGGCTATAATAAAAATTTACACAAATGGATGGACAGTCCTTCTTTATTCTTTTTAACTTTATACTTACATTTTTTTGTTTATGAAGTTTAAAAATAAGTTTTCTATATTTTTTACTCTCAATATGTTCTTATTTATAAAGCCTATGAATTACTTTATAAAAATATTTTTACTTGAAAGCTTTAGTATATAAAAATAAAATAGGTTAAAGTATGAAAAAACTACGGATAGTAATTATTGGGAATCAAGCTTTTTCTCTTATAAACTTCCGTGGTTCTCTTATCCGTGCTATGGTAGAAAAGAAATACGAAGTGGTAGCTTTGGCTCCGGATTATAATAATAAAACAAAAAACCAAATAAAGGCATTAGGTGCAGTACCAATGGATTATTATCTTTCCAGAACGGGGCTTAACCCTTTTCAAGATGTTTATACCTTCTTACAGCTTTTTTTTCTTTTACGAAAACTAAAACCAGATATGGTATTAAGCTATGCTGTTAAGCCTGTAATTTATGGAATTTTAGCAGCTTGGCTTGCACGGGTGCCACGCCGTTTTGCTTTAATAGAAGGACTCGGTTATTCCTTTACTCATATTGGTAAAAAGAAAAATCTTAAAAAGAAAATTATCCATCAGATAGTATATATCCTTTACCGATTCTCTCTTCCTTGTGCTACAAAAGTGTTTTTTTTAAACAAAGATGATCTTTTAGAGTTTATCTCTTTAGGAGTTATAAATTCTCAAAAGGCTTACTTGCTTGGTCCAATTGGTGTAGATATACAGGATTTTTATTTTACACCCTTTGTTAAAAAACCAGTAACATTCTTGCTTGTTGCACGACTTCTTAGAGAAAAAGGTATTTATGAGTTCGTGGAAGCTGCTAGACGAATAAAATCTAAATATCCTAATACACGGTTTTTGGTGGTTGGAGGATTAGACCCAAATCCTGGAAGTATTAAAAGAGAGGAAGTAGAAAGTTGGGTCAAAGAAGGAGTAATTGAGTGGCCTGGTCATGTAGAAGATGTTCGACCATGGATTTCTCAAGCCAGTGTATTTGTCCTACCTTCTTTTTATAGAGAAGGTGTGCCAAGGTCTATACAGGAAGCTATGGCAATGGGGCGGCCGGTTATTACTACTGATGTCCCAGGGTGCAGAGAAACCGTTATCGATGGTATAAATGGTTTTTTAGTTCCTGCGCAAGATGTCAAGGCTTTAGTCCAAACAATGGAACGATTTATTCAAAAACCTGAACTCATTGAAAAGATGGGTAAAGAATCTCGCCGCATAGCAGAAGAACGTTTTGATGTTCATAAAATCAACACCAGATTTCTTCATGAGTTAGGATTGTAAGCTAAATTTTTTACATAATTGTTTCCTTATTATCCACTACAACTATCTGCATAATAATAAATTGAACTCTGACCCTTTTAGGAGAAAGATCTTAAAAATTTCATGTAAGACCTGTTTTCGTTATAAGTAAACGAAAAAAAAAGAAAAGGTCAGGAGTTAGTTGAGTGAATCAAGATGGTGTTACAGGTTTAAATGTAGAACCCAAAAATCCTAAAGCTTTAGCAGATGCAATCAGATTTATTTGTGAAAATCCAGAAATTTATATTAAAATGTCTAAGAATGCTCTAAAAAGGTTTAAAGAAGAATTTACTATAGAAAAAGAAATTTTAAAGATTTTAGAAATTTATAACAAACTTTTGGAGGATAAAAGATGAAATTTGTTATTCTTGCAGGAAGCTCTGGAACAAGCTCTGGCCTTTTTCAAGAAAAACTTTTTCTAAACAATTTTAAAATTAAATAGAATAAATCATATTCAGAAAAAAATAGTAGAAAGATTTTTAAAAATAAGTAATTCTAAAGATATAATTATTATGATTCAATAAAGATTACAAATTTTTGGTTTTTGCAGAACTTAAAAGTTCAGGCTTTAATATTCCTGAAAAAAATATCGTTCTTGAACCTCATATAAGAAACTGCTCCTGCTATTGCACTGGCTATGAAGTTTGCTTTGGAAAAATTAGAGGTAAATCAAGAAGATGTTCTTTTTGTGTCACCTTCAGACCATATTATAAAACCCGAAGATAAATTCTTAAAATATCTTAAGAAAGCAGAAATATTGGCTAAAAAAGGCTATATAGTTACTTTTGGGATAAAACCTGATAAACCAGAAACAGGATATGGTTATATTAAGGCTAAAAATGATAAACAAAATAATGAACTTTTAGATTTGGGTGCATTTCTTGTTGAAAAATTTACAGAAAAGCCAGATTTAAAGACTGCAAAAAAATACCTTTCTGAAGGAAATTACTTTTGGAATTCAGGAATGTTTTGTTTTAGTATAAAAACTATGCAGGAAGAATTTGCTAAATTTGAACCTGAAATTGCCAAAATTTTTGATTTAAGTTTTGAAGAAACAATTAAAAATTTTTCGAAACTCCCTGAAATTTCTATAGATTATGCAATAATGGAAAAAACAAATAAAGCTGTAGTTTTACCACTTGATATTTACTGGAATGATATTGGTTC
>CAZESF010000132.1:0-2562 GCA_964515205.1 uncultured Planctomycetia bacterium | reverse complement strand
ACGCAGAAAATACATCAGGAAAAATTAAAAAACATAAAGAGATTAAAGCTACATCCTTGGAGAAAAGTAAAATGATAAAAAAGATTACAAAGAAAAAAATGGTGGTGGAAGAAATTTTCTTCTTTTCTCTTTCTTTAAGATAAGAAGAAAATAGTTTAAAAATTTTTTCATTAAAATGAGGATTTTTAAATCGCCAGTATTCAAGAATTAAAATAAGAAATATAAAAAATCCAACAACAAGTAAAGTTATTGTTTTAGAGGTGCAATTATAAAGAAGAATGAAAAAGAAAGAAAAGAGACGATAAACCTTTCTATAAAGAAGTTTCATTCATAAAAGTGATTCTTTCTTTCACTTTTCCTTGAAATATGATAATAAATTTTTTAATAAAGAAAACTATGCCTCTACCTCCCTAAAATTATTTTTCTCCAAAAGCGTCTTCTTAATATTTTAATAAATTTTTCCTGGTTCTCAAGAACCTCCTTTTCTCCTAACGCAATGAGTTTTTTCGCTTTATCAAAATCCGTCCATTTAAGAGAGGTATCTTTCAAAGAGATTAAATAATCAGCCTCTTTCAAGATATCTTCAAGAATTTTCTGATAGCGAATTCTTTCTACACGAAAAAGAATCTCCACTATATTTTTTACTTCTTCAGGAGGAATCTTTTCTGGCTCCAAATTCACTCCAATAATAAAATCTACTCTATTTTTTAAAAAAGCAACCGGTAAAGGGAGAAGCACTCCTCCATCTACTAATATCTTATCCTTAATCTTTAAAGGCGGAAAAAAACCAGGCACGCTTGAGGAGGCAAGTACAGCTTTAAGGAGTGTTCCCTCTTCTAAAGAGAGAGGCTCACCTTTTTTTAAATCTACAGTAGAACATAAAAAAGGAATTTTGCAATCACGAAAAGTTTTTTTATCAAACAGTTCTTTAAATATCTTTAAAAAGGGAGAGGGACTGACCAAAAAAAATTTAATCTTTTTTATATTCCAAAGATAGAATTCCTTTACAAAATTATATGCTTTCTCTAAAAAAAGTTTCCTTTCCTCAACTTCAGAAGAAGCAGTATAATTTTTAAAAATAGATAATTCTTTTTCATATTTTTCCAAAATATTTAAAGCTACTTTTTCCACATATTCTGCATCCTGATAAAGAGCATATAAAGCTCCCACTACTGCTCCGATTGAAGTTCCTCCAATATAGGAAATTTTTATCTTTAATTTTTCTAAACCCTTAAGTACTCCTATATGGAAAAGCCCTCTTGCTCCTCCTCCACCTAAGGCTAATCCTATCTTCATCATAATAAAACAAAAAAATTAAGGCAGGCTAATAGCCTGCCTTAAAAACAGAAAAAATAAAAAAGAACAAAAAACTCTTTACTCTTTAGCAATAGCAATAGTTATAGCTCCAGCAAGAATAAGAAAAATCCCCAAACATCCTTTAATTAACTGCCATACAAACTGCCACCATCCAATAACTGCCCAAATTCCTAAACCTACCAACACAATACCCAAAATATATTTAAGAGTGGTTTTTAAAACTTCAGAAGATTTCTTCTCTGCTTCCTGTTTCTGAACCTCATTCTTTTTTTCTTCTGACATTACCACCTCCTTCTATTTCTTAAATAATCTCCGTTGCGGGGGGCCGATTTGAACGGCCGACCTCCAGGTTATGAGCCTGGCGAGCTACCTGACTGCTCCACCCCGCTAACTTAATTTGTTTAAATTTTACCAACTTACTCCCTTATGTCAACTATTAATTCATTCTCTTTTACAAAACCCAATTTTTCCCGCACCAGTCTCTCCAAAAGAGAGGGATCTTTTTCTAAAGATTTTAAATCTTTCTCTAAATTAGAAACTTCCTCTTTTAAATCTTCTATCTTGGCAAGCAGCCTTTTCTCTTCCTCTTTAAATTTCCTCCAGCGAAAATATAAAGGAAGATAAAGATTTATTAAAAAAATTACAATGATAAATAAAAAAATTTTAAATTTTAAATTTTTCCTGAAAAATTTTGCCTGCATACTCTGCTTTTCTCCCCAATTCTTCCTCAATACGCAATAACTCATTATACTTGGCAACTCTATCGGTGCGAGATAAACTCCCTGTTTTAATCTGACCGCAGTCTGAAGCCACAGCAAGATGAGCAATTGTTGTATCTTCTGTCTCTCCTGAGCGATGGGAGACAATGGCAGTATAATTATTTTTGAAAGCTAAATCTATTGTATTGAGAGTCTCTGAAAGTGTTCCAATTTGATTAAGTTTAATAAGAATGGAATTGGCAACTCCCTCCTCAATCCCTCTTTTTAATCTTTCGGGATTAGTAACAAATAAGTCATCACCCACCAGCTGAATCTTTTTTTTCAGTCTCTGACTCAAAACTTTCCAATTTTCCCAGTCTTCTTCCGCTAAACCGTCTTCAATAGAAATAATAGGATATTTTTTTATCAGTTTTTCATAAAAATTAATCAATTCCTCTGCTTTAACATAAGAGCCTTCAAAAAAATACTTTTCTTTTTTATAAAAAGAAGATGAAGCACAATCTAAAGCTAAAGCAATCTCTTTACC
>CAZESF010000131.1:0-2623 GCA_964515205.1 uncultured Planctomycetia bacterium | reverse complement strand
TCAATCAGCTTATGCAGATTCAGAAAGAGATATCCTATCAGTTAAATAAAAGATTTATAGGTAAAAGAATAGGGGTGATTATAGATAGTAAAGAAGAGGAGAATTTATATTTGGGAAGGGCACAGTTTGATTGTTATGAGATTGATGGTTTAGTTTATGTAAAAAGGAAAAATTTAAAGGTAGGCCAAATCTATGAGATAAAAATTGTGGATGCTTATGAGTATGATTTAGTAGGAGAATGAATTTAGCTAATCAATTGTCTTTTTTAAGAATTATTCTTGCTTTTCTTTGTGCAGGATTAATTTTAAAAAATGATTTACTTAGTTTGGTGGGAGCATTTTTTTTATTCCTTTTTGCCTCCTTAACCGATTACATAGATGGATTTATTGCTCGCAGAAAAAATATAATTTCTGATTTAGGAAAGATTTTAGATCCTATTGCAGATAAAATTCTTGCGATTTTAGTTTTTCTTGCTTTTTTAGAATTGGGAATTATTCATGCCTGGATGGTGGGAATAATTATATTAAGAGAATTTACCATTACTGGAATTAGACTTTTTGCTTTAAGTAAAGGGGTAGTTCTTGAAGCGAAAAGATTTGGTAAGCATAAAACATTTTCCCAGATGCTGGCAATTCTTATTATTCTTCTTTTTCTTATTATCTCCAAATTTTATCCTCAAGAGGTTATCAAAAGATTAAGTTCTATTTTTGTTGACTTAATAATGATATATGTGGTTCTGGCTACTTTATTTTCTGGAATTTACTATTTATGGGCAAATCGTCACTTAATAAAGACATTTTAAAAAAACTTATAGTTGTCTTTTCTTCCCTTTTTGGGATAGGGTTTTTGCCAATTCTGGGAGGAACATGTGCTTCTTTGGTAGCTATTTTATTTTTTTTACTTTTTAAAAATCCTTTCAGTTTCTTTATCTTTTCCTCAATAATAGTTATTTTTAGTTTCCCTCTGTCAACTTATGCTGAAAAAATATTTAAAGAGAAGGATAGCCCTAAAATTGTTATTGATGATTTCTCAGGAATGCTTTTGAGTTTGCTTTTTTTACCTAAGAAAGGTGTATTTATATTTTTGGCTTTTATTCTTTTCCGTATGTTTGATTTTTTAAAAGTTTATCCGGCTAATTTATGGGAAAAACTGGAAGGAGGGAAGGGAATAGTGGGTGATGATTTGGTTGCTGGTCTTTACACCAATATTATTCTTCAGCTTTTAAGAGTGATTTTAAAGATTTCTTCATAAATTGGACCTTGAGGAGTCAATATACTTTCAAAGAGAGCAATTTCAGAAAGTGTAAATCTGTCTTCCAGTTTTACTTCTTTTATTTTTTCCTTTAAAAGATGAATATTTTTTTTCTCTTTAATTCTTGCCAAAGTAATATGAGATTTAAATTTTTTCTCTTGAGGAAATCCTAAAGAAGTTAATTCTTTTTCTAATTCTTGTGCAATAAGAGTTAATTCTTCTTCTTTATCTATGGAGACAAAGAACACTCTGGGATTTGAGGAAGAAGGAAAAAATCCAAAGTCTATCAAAGCCACCTCTAACTTATAGAATTGATCTCCTATTTTTTTTAATATCTCTTTTATAGAATTGATTTTTTCCTCTTTAATATTTCCTAAGAATTTAAGTGTAATATGCAAATTATAAGGCTCTACCCATTTTGCTTTTAAATTGCACTCTTTAAATAAATCTTGAATGTTTTTTAATCTTTCCTTAACTGAAGAAGGAAGATTAAAAGCAATAAATGTTCTCATTCTAAGTTTTCCAGAATAAAATCTATAAAAGCTAAGGATGCTTTCTTTCTTATTGAATCACGACTACCTTTAAATTTTGTTTTTTTAGTAACTGTTTTATTTTTATCAGAAAAACCCATAAAGACTACACCTTTCATACCTTTTTTTGCTTTAGGCCCGGCAAAGCCTACAATTGAGGCTCCTATATCAGAATTTAAAAATTGACAAACTTTTTCTGCTAAAATTTTAGCAATATTTTGAGATACCCCCTGGGTTTTCTCAAGTTCTTCTTTGGGGATTTTAAAAAACTTATTTTTTGCTTTTAGAGAATAAGCTACCAATCCTAACTGAAAAATCTGGGAAGCTCCCGGATATTTTGTAAGAAGATAAGAAATATAGCCCCCGGTTATTGATTCACAGACAGCAATAGTTTTTTTTCTTTTTTTAAGAATAGTAAAAAGTTTTTTTAATTTCTGCATTATCTACTTATTCTACTAACTATTTTACTGTTTACAAGAAATTTCTTTATTTCTACTTTTGCTGTGTTAGAATATATTTTTCAATAAAAATGAAAAAAGAAATTTTGCGCATAGAAAATCTTACGGTAGAGGTTGCTTCGCAAAAAATCCTTAAAAATATAAATTTAACTATAGAAGAGGAGATTGCTATGATTCTTTTTGGTCCTAATGGAAGTGGGAAGTCAACACTCATTCATACAATTATGGGGTTTAGTGGTTATAAAATTGTTGAGGGTGATATTTTTTTTAAAGGAAAAAGCATCAAGAATCTTTCAATTGATGAAAGAGCGCGATTAGGGATAGGTGTGATGTTTCAGCGTCCTCCCAAAATTAAAGGGGTAAGCCTTAAGGATATTGCTTATT
>CAZESF010000130.1:0-2659 GCA_964515205.1 uncultured Planctomycetia bacterium | reverse complement strand
TATTATTTAAGAGAAGATAATATAGAAATTTTTCCTATAGAAGAGATTTTAAAAACACTTTATCTAATTTTATCAAATAAAAAATATATTTAATTTTAGATAATAAAATGAAAAAACTCTCTGCCATATTCATCTCTAAATCCTGCCTCCTATCTTTGTTAATTGTTCTTAATCTTTTAGAATCTTTCTATTAAATTGGTGCTTTTTATCAAAGAATGAAACTTAGTCGGGTATTTATAAAAAGTTAAAGTCTTGTCTATGTTTTTAAGTAAGATATTAAAAAATTTAGGCTCTTTATCCTCATATTCTTTCTTAAGGTTATTCAGCTTATCTAAAAACTCGTTCTTTATCTTTGATTTATAAAGGCTATAGGTCTTCTGAGATCTTTCTAAATTTTGCACAAAACCACAATCTCTATTTACCAAATTTCATTACACGTCGGGTTTGAAATTACATGTCGGGTTTGTATTTATTGATGTTTTAAATATTCTTTGGCTTTCTCTATTATCTCCTTTATTTTTTTATACTTGGTCCGTGTTAGAGTTTTAATTATTTTGCGGGTGAATTTGTAGGGATTCTCTTTCATAAGGAGTGCGGCAATAAAATCATAATCCTGCACTCCAAAAGGAATTTTTGCTCCTAAAACTACTTTTTTGGTAAAATATTCAAACACTTTTACTATATCTTTAAAAGTAACTTCCTCAGCACTTTTTCCCATTAGTTCATAGGTAAAGGGAAAAGGTTTCCAATAGCGAATAGGAAGGATATATTTTACCGGATAAACAACTCCTTCTATCATATAGTTAGGAGAAAGTTTAATTCCATATTCTTCAGGTTTGCGACACCATTCTGTTGAAGGATACACACCTGAAGGCTGGATTAATACACTGTCAAGGTAGGGTTTTATTTCTTTTATTCGTTGAAGAGTATTGCTAATAGATTCTTTTGTTTCCCGAGGCAGAGGACACATAAAACTGGCAATTACAAAAATACCTGCATCATGCGCTCTTTTTAACGTTTCTTTCAGTTTCTGGTAAGGATAATTTTTTCGTATGCGTTTACGACTTTCATCATCAAGGGTTTCCACTCCAAAAAATAAAGCCTCAATCCCTGCTTGTTTTAGGAGTTTAAAATCATCACTACTGCTGACATCAACTCGTGAGAATGCAGAAAAATGAATTCCTTTTTTATGTAAGCCCTCTTTAATGATTGCCCTGGCAAATTCAGTTAATGCTAAATAGGGAGGGGTGGAATCTTTTATCCGAAAATAACGAGCGTTATATCTTTCCATAAGGTTTTTTAATTCTTCAATTACTTTGGATATATTCTTTTTTACCACAGTTGTTCCGTAACTGGCAGGTCGCATACAAAAAGGACATTGAAAAGGGCAGGCTTCGTTGGATAAAGAGATAGGATATATAGGAAATTTTCCTTCAATTCCTTTGTATGTATCCTGCTCATAGATTGCCTCTGGTAGATAGTTAACCTCAACAATTTTCTCTTTATTAAAGGTAACTTTTCCATCTTTTAGCCAGATTATATTGGGAATGTTTTGGGGGTCGGCTTCCTCTGCTATTTGGGCAATGCTTTCATACCCTAAACCATAAATAAGCCCATCAAAATTAGAAGTAATCTGGTAGATATACTCGCGAAAACGGTCAACAGTTTGTCCAATAGCATATATTTTTAATGTTGGTTTTCGTTCTTTAAGGGTGTTAACCAGTTCAATAGAGAATTTAAACCCTGGTCCTCTCCAGAGATTAACAAAGATTATCTCAAACCCTCCTGAAATGATTTTATCTGCCTCTGTTTTAAGAAGCTGACGGTATTCAGAGGATACATTTTTATCGTAGAACTCAAGCCTTTCCACATCTTTGATAATCGCTTTAGGATAGGAGAGGAGGGTGTTAATATTTGCTCCATCCCATATCTCAACATCTTTGCCTTTAGCTTTAATAACTGCTGCTGCGGTAGCAAATCTCTCACTGGGAAGTAAATCTGAGAGGTCATTTGCCCGTCCAAGAAAATTATAAATTAAAAATCTTTCCATCTTTTAATTTATTCTTTAATTAAAAATTCTCCTGATTTTGGCACTTTCTATTCTACCTGATTTAAATTCTCTGTCAATTTTTCAAAAGTAAACATTTATTCAACCTGTAGAATTGGCGGGGGATGCAGAAATAAATATTTTGCGAATCTACCAGACAGGTTACATCTTACAGGTTACATCTTCAGGCATATAAGTAGATGAATGTCAAATGAGGAGAGTCAACCCTGTATATAGAATTGAAGTTATATCAATTTTGGGGATGTAATCCTCTAAAATTTGACAAATTGTGAAATCAATGTAAAAATCTTATGGATGAAAAAATTAATTCTCTTGTTTCTTTTTACCTTTCTTGTTTATTCTAATTCTTTCCATATTCCTTTCTATTTTGATGACCAGCATATGGTTTTAAAAAATCCTTTTATAAGAAATTTTAAATTTATCCCTTTCTTTTTTAAAGGTTTTGTTACTGGATACAATTTCCCTCAAGGGATGTGCCGTCCCCTTTTGATGATAACTTTCTCTTTAAACTATTTTTTTGGAAAGTTAAATCCTGTAGGCTATCACCTTATAAATCTAATCTTTCATATTCTCTGTGGTATTTTACTTTTT
>CAZESF010000129.1:0-2676 GCA_964515205.1 uncultured Planctomycetia bacterium | reverse complement strand
CCCTATTGCTTCCTGTATTCTTTCCTTAATTTTCCGACGATGATCCCACCAGAGGTCGTCTCTATACCTCTCTGTAGCCGCATCCCATATCTGACCTGCTTCTCTAAATAGCTCACGAAGATTTGGAGGAATTCTTACAATCTGAAATTTTCCATCTTGAGAAATTCCCATAGTTTCATCAGTTTCTCTCCACCCCTTAGCCTCTTTGTCAAATTTAAACAGACCTTCTTTAAAAGTTTTATCTAAAGAAAAGGTAAATGCTGCATACACCGCAAATCCTTGTTCAGCAAGAATCCAGCCAATATTTCTCAAACACCTTTCAAGATTACCTCCTAAAAGTAGTATTAGCTTATTTTTAGATGATTTTTGGCCAGTAAGGATTCCCCAATTGTCAATAATTTCCCAAGCATATCGTTCAACAGGCCAGGCAGGAAATACCCTCTCTTTATCTATTCTCCCCAGATACTGAAAAACTTGGGAAATCGTCTCATTATTCTCTATCATTAACCCGATACTAACAGAAACATTACCTCTTTCTGCTGCCTCCTTTAGCTCCCTCCATTTTCTCCATACCCTCTTCTTTGTCTCCTCATCAGGCTGGTATATTTCAGGATAAACCATAGCAATATGTCCTACCTCTTGCCCTCCATCCTGCCATAACTTGCCCTGAGAATCTTTTAATTGTCCTCTGCCAAAAGAATCCTGTAATGTTTGCCAAATAAACAATCTCCTCAAAAATTCTTCTTTATTTTCTTCTCCCCCATCAGGATAAACTTCGTCCTCAATAGAAGAAGGAAGTTTTCTCCCTTTTTCTTGCTGCTGTTCTTGCAGAAGAGGTCTGATTTCTTTTTCAAAATAATCCTTATTATCATAAGGAAGTGATAAATTGACTATTCTCTCCTTTATAAGAAGAGAATAAATCTCTCTGGCAATTAAATCAAAATCCTCCTTAAATTGAGCATCTACTTTTGTGGATAATACTTTCTGTGTTCCTGAAAATCTTACTAATGCCCAACCTTTATCTTTAAAGAAAATTTTTATTCCATCTATTAGG
This sequence comes from uncultured Planctomycetia bacterium, assembly GCA_964515205.1. Lineage (GTDB taxonomy): Bacteria > Omnitrophota > Gorgyraeia > Duberdicusellales > 4484-171 > CAZBLX01. The sequence continues at coordinate 1,622 of CAZESF010000129.1, read as the reverse complement.
GAGTAGTCAAATCCTCTTTCTTCTGCAAAATTTATAAGAATTCTCTTTACAAATTCTTTTATCTCCTCTAAATTTTCTTCATAGCGGGAAAGTAATTCTTCCGAATAAGGAAGCCTTATATCAGGGCTAAATTGCCAGGAAGGTAGTTTGTCAATTAATGTTTCAACATTACCTTTTACTTCTTTTAAAGCTATTAACAAAAGTAAACTTGCCTGAATAGCATCATCAAAAAATCCATTTTTACCAAACCAGGCAGGATACATATGAGCTGATGCCTCAGCACCAAAAACAGCACCTGTTTCTCTCATCTTCTCCTTTATATTAGTATGACCTGTCTTAAATGTTATAGGTGTTCCTTTCAACTCTTTAATCTTTTCAATAATACAGTTGCTCATCTTTACATCCACTACTATCTTTGCTTGGGGAAATTCTTTTAATATCCTTTCTATAAATGCACCCAAAATATGTTCTCCCTGAAAATCAAATCTTTTGCCCTTAATATTTGCTACTGCTCCAATTCTATCTCCATCAAGGTCTGTCCCTATTCCAATTCCTGCTTCTACCTCTTTCACCTTTTGATAAACCTGATTCATATTTTCTCCCACAGTAGGATCAGGTGGATGATTAGGAAATTTTCCATCAGGCTGCATATTTATCCCTACAACTTCTACCCCCAACCTTTCTAAAACTTCTTTTAGAGGCTGTCCTGCTGTTCCATTTGCTGGGTCAATTACTACCTTTAAACCTTTTAAAGGAAGACCTTCTTCTTGAAGTTTAGCTTCAATGAACTTAGAAGCAGAATCCACTATTTCCTTATAAGGGCGCTGTTGCAAAATAGCCCTTTTCGTAATCCTACGGATAAAAAGCCTTTGAAAAATAAGGATAATTTTTTGAAGAAATCGCCAAATTTGCCATTTCACAACAGTGCCATAAGAAAGTTCCCTTTGCATCTCTAACCATTTTTTAGCGCCACTTGCCCAACAAGAAGCAATCACCATATTTACATACTTCTCTATTACTCTCTCTGTATTTTCTTTAATTAACTCAGCCTTCCTCTCAAATCCTACATCCTCTGCGCTATCTAAAATATCTTGAGCATACTCAGAAATCTTTTTTATCTCCTCAGTTGTAGGATTCCTTTGCCCCCATTTATCTTTTACCACTACTTTAAATCCATTCTCTTGAGGAGGATTATGAGAAGCAGTAACCATTATTCCTAAATCAGAATCAAAGTAAAGGGTAGCAAAGTATAAAATAGGAGTAGTAACTAAACCTATATCAATCACATCTATACCTAAATTTAACAAATCCTTTATCACTCTTTTTGCAATTCTCTCTGAAGAAAGTCTTACATCTTTTCCTACAACACACAATAACTTATCTCTTTCATAAAACTCTTTTTGAAACTTAACCAAACCTTTTATCCAGGCATCTATAACCTCATCAGTAATCTCCTTATCTGCATCTTTACTTCTAAAATCATAACTTCTTGTAATTGCCTTTAATTTTTGAATTACTTCTATTTTTCTTGAATTTCTCTCTTCTCCTCCATCTTTATCTAATTCTCCATTATCACGCCCGGCAGGGCGGGTGCCACCAGCCACGGAAGAGGTCCCCCGCCT
>CAZESF010000128.1:0-2711 GCA_964515205.1 uncultured Planctomycetia bacterium | reverse complement strand
TAAGGCAAAGTTTCTGTTGATTTTTTCAAAGTTTGATTTAAAATTTAAGGATGTTGAAGGTGCGTTATATTAAAGTAGAAACAAGAGGAAATACAGATATAATTGATATCACACCTCATATAGATAAAATAGTGAAAGAAGAAAGTATTAAAGAAGGTATAATTTTTCTTAATGCGATTGGCTCTACAGCAGCAATTACTACTATGGAGTATGAGCCAGGTCAAATAAAAGATTTAAAAAGACTTTTTGAGGAATTAATTCCTTATCGAAAAGACTGGGCGCATAACTTTAGCTGGGGGGATGAGAATGCCCATTCACACCTACGCAGTTCATTCATCAAGACAAATTTTTTTATCCCTGTAACCGGAGGAAAACTAGATTTAGGAACTTGGCAACAGGTAGTCTTAATTGATTTTGATATTCGCCCAAGGAAAAGAACCATTGTGGTTAAAATTCTTTCTTAATGAATCCTCCTCTGGAAAATCTGCCTTTAGTATTTTTTGATGTAGAAACTACAGGGCTCAATCCTAATCAGGAAGATGCAATTTGTGAAATTGGTGCTGTAAAAATAAAAGAAAATGAGATTGTGGATACCTTCCAGACACTCATTAATCCTAAACGAAAAATTCCCTCTTATGTTTCTTCTATTCATCATATTTATGATGAAGATGTAAAAGATGCTCCTTGTTTTGAAGATATAGCGGATAAGTTTTTGGAATTTTTAAAAGACTCTATTATTTGTGGATATAATCTTAGCTTTGACTTAAGTTTTTTAAACAAAGAATTAGAAAAAATTAATTATCCTTTATTGAAAAATTCTCCCACAATAGATGTATTGAAAATGGCAAAAAGAACTCTTAAGCTTACTCGGTATAGCCTTGGTTGTGTCTGTGACTATTTAGGAATAAAACCAGAAAGGCTTCATCGTGCTTATGAAGATGCTTATCTTACCTCTCAAATCTTTTCAAAAATAAGAAAGAATTTAGAAGAGAAAGGAATAACAAAAATAGAAGAGATACTTTCCTTATTTGCCCTTCCCAATCAATTCTTAAAAAATCTCTATCAGCCTCTTTTAGCTTTTCTTAAGGAGTGTATAGAGGAAAAATTTAAAATTAAAGTTCGTTATTTTTCTTATAAAGAAGGATTGAAAGAATTTGCATTTTTGCCTCAGCAAATAAGTGATGAATTTGTGTTTGGCAGAAGCAAACAAAAAGAGCTAAAACTTAAAATCACACGTATTTTAGGTGTAGAGATTATTTAATGAGAAAAACTTCAATTAACAATTAAAGGGGTAGTGCAAGTAGTAGGATTTCGCTCTTTCATTTATCGATTAGTTATACAAGAAAGGTTGGCAGGATTTGTCTTAAGTGATTCTTTAGGAGTAAAAATAGAGATAGAAGATGAAAGGAAGAATTTGTATTTATTCTCTATGATCTTTCTACTTGTCCGCGTTATTTAAAAGAACTTTTTTCTTCTTCTGGCTATCGCTATCTTTATCATCTTATTAACTGTACATGTGGCCCACGTTACACGATTATAAAAGATATTCCTTATGACAGAAAAGTGCTACTATGACTAGATTTAAAATGCGCGAAATTTACTATAAAGAATACATTAACCCTTTAAACCGGAAATTTCATACTCAACCATATGCTTGTTTTTTATGTGGGTCTTCTCTTGATTTGACAAAAGATAAATATAGAAAGCCAAAAAGATTAATAAAAAGGCTACCGAGAAATTATTTAAAAAGCAGATTATCTTTTAAATGAGGGAAAATTTTAGCGATAAAAGATATTGGAAGGTATCACATTGCTTGTGATGCAAGAAATATAAAAAGCGTAAGGCTTTTAAGAGAAAGAAAAAATCGATCTACAAAACCATTTGCGCTGATGGTGGATGATTTAGATACTGTGATGAATGAAGTTGCTCCGCATCAGAAATTTTTAGAGATAATGTTTGCCTATACTCCTCTTCATTATTCTTTCTCTATTATTGAAGAAAAAAATATTTTGAGAATAGACTGGAGACCTTTCTGGGAAGAAATTATCAAGAATATCTATGAGGGAGAAGAAAAGTCTTATATTGCTTTTCGCTTTCATTATTAGCTTGTCTTGTAAAATCAGTATGTGTTAAAATAAGGAAAAAGTAATTTGGATAAAGTGGTCTTAAGTAGAGGAGTATTTCAAAATCGATTGCCTTTAGAGTTAATGAAGAAAGAGTTAAAAAATGAGGACTTTAAAGCTTTCAAACACTCACGTCTTCCTTGTAACGATACATCTATATCTTTAGGGCAGATAGCTGTAGCCAGTAGAAACGTTTATGTGGAGGTAATAAAAGGAAAAATAACTCCTTATGGATGTCCTCAATTTAGAAAAAACTGTAATTCTTCAAATCCTTTAGAATCATGTATGATCTCTTTCGAGGGGACTTGCAGAATCTATTATATGTATGAAAATAGAAAGGAGGTAAAATGGATGAGATTTTAGAGATTTTAGAAGAAAATGCAAGGATTTCTTTAGAAGATTTAGCTAAACTTGTAAAAAAAGATAAGAAAGAGATAGAAAAGGCAATTAGAAAATATGAAAAAAAGGGTGTTATTGTTAAGTATAAGACAGTGATAAATAAGGAACGTTTAAAAGAAAAGCAATCTGTAATGGCAATTATTGAAGTTAAAGTTTCTCCTCAAAAAGATGTAGGCTTTGACAATATTG
>CAZESF010000127.1:0-2720 GCA_964515205.1 uncultured Planctomycetia bacterium | reverse complement strand
ACAAAATCTCCAGCATGAAGAATCAAATCTACTTTGTGAAGAAGAAATATATCTACTGCTTCCTTTATTTTTGTAAGATGGTCATGGGTATCTGAAATTATTCCTATCTTCATATTGACTCTCCCAATTTTTCAAACACCTCTTCCTTAACATATAAAGGAGATTTGGTTCTTACTGCTAAAGCAATACTATCTGATGGTCGTGCATCAACTATTTTTTTCCCTTGAGGAGTTATAAGATGTAATTTGGCATGAAAAGTAGAATCAATTAATTTATCAATAACTACTTTCTCTAAGGATATATTTAAATTATCTAATAAAGACTTTATCAAATCATGAGTAAGAGGACGGGGAGGCCTGAATCCCGAAAGATGCATCCTTATCGCTAAAGCTTCATTCAATCCAATTACAATGGGCAAAAGCTTCTCTCCATTTTTCTCCTTTAAAACAATTACCTGCTCGTGCCTTTCTTCATCAATAATTATTCTTGATAACTCCACCTCAATCATCTCATCTTCTTACTCAAAATTTCTCTTAATTCTCTCAAAAACTGATTTATATCCTTAAATTGACGATATACTGAGGCAAATCTGACATAAGCAACGTCATCTAATTGCGATAATTTTTCCATAACTAATTCTCCAATACAACGCGATTCTACCTCACGATCAAATTTCTTCTGAATCTCTTTCTCTATCTCAGAAACTACTCTCTCAAGAGTCTCAACACTTATTGGTCTTTTATGACAAGCACGCAAAAGTCCATTTAAAATTTTTTCTCTCTGAAAAGCCTCTCTTCTTCCATCTTTTTTTATCACCATAAGAGGGGTTTTCTCCACGTACTCATAAGTAGTATATCTTCTTCCACAATTTAGGCACTCTCTTCTTCTTCTTACTGATGTTGCATCTTGAGTTTCTCGCGAATCAATTACCTTATCCTCATTATAACCGCAATAAGGACATCTCATCTCTTTTTATATTTTTCCAACTTTACTTTCGCTTTTTTCAAAAATTCCTTTGCCATCTTATCTGGGTAACTATCTTCATAAATTACTTTTTTAATCCCTGCATTTATAATCATTTTAGCACAGATACTGCAAGGAGCACAAGTAATATATAAAGTACTTCCCTTAATTGAGACTCCATGTAAAGCTGCCTGAATAATTACATTTTGTTCAGCATGCAGCCCTCGACAAATCTCATGACGGACTCCTGAAGGAACTTTTAATTTTTCCCGTAAACACCCTGTCTCTTCACAATGAGGTAATCCTTGTGGTGCACCATTGTATCCGGTAGCCAAAATTCTTTTATCTTTGACCAGAACTGCTCCTACCTTTCTACGTAAACAAGTTGAACGACTACTTACAAGATGTGCCATTCTCATAAAATACTCATCCCAATCTGGCCTTTCTATTTTCTTCTTTTTAGATAGAGATTTCTTCATAGAGAGGGAATTTATCTAAAAGTTCTTTTACATCTTTGCGAATTCTATCCAATTTCTCTTCATCATTAAAGAAATGTATTGTTTTATCAATTAACTCTGCAATTATCTCCATTTCAGATTCTTTCATGCCTCGTGTAGTTACCGCTGGTGTTCCAATCCTTATCCCACTGGTTATTTTAGGAGGATAAGGATCATAAGGAATAAGATTTTTATTTACGGTAATGTTTACTTTCTCTAAAATATGAGCACAATCACGTCCAGTTATATCTTTATCTCTTAAATCCACAAGAAAAAGGTGGGTATCTGTTCCTCCACTTACAATACGATAACCTCTATTTTCTAAAGCTTTTGCGAATGCTTTTGCGTTTTTAACAATTTGCCTCTGGTACTCTTTAAATTCTTCCTTTAAAGCCAATCCAAAGCCCACTGCTTTTGCCGCAATTATATGCATTAAAGGTCCGCCTTGTCCTCCAGGAAAAACAGCAGTATCAATTTTTTTAGCAAATTCCTTCCGGCAGAGAATAAATCCTCCCCTTGGACCACGCAAAGTTTTATGTGTGGTTGAAGTAACAAACTCTGCAAATTCAACAGGATTCGGATAAATTCCTGCTGCCACCAATCCTGCAAAATGAGCCATATCTACTAATAGATAAGCTCCCACAGAATCAGCAATTTCTCGAAATTTTTTAAAATCAATGATTCGCGGGTAGGCTGAAGCTCCAGCAATGATTAATTTTGGTTTATGTTTTTCTGCCAAATCCTTAACTTGTTCATAATCAATTACTTCTCTTTTTTTATCCACACCATAAGTTATAACATTATAAAATTTTCCACTGAAATTTAGAGGATGTCCGTGGGAGAGATGCCCTCCACAGGCTAAATCCATAGCTAAAATTGTATCTTTATAGTTCAGAATTGCCATCATTACGGCAATATTAGCCTGAGTTCCTGAATGTGGCTGAACATTGGCATGTTCGGCACCAAATAATTTCTTTACTCTTTCTTGTGCCAATTCCTCAACTTCATCAACAAAAGAACAACCTCCATACCAGCGAGCTTTTGGATACCCTTCAGCATATTTATTGGTCATAACTGAGGAGGCTGCCTCAAGAACAGGCAGGGGAGCAAAATTTTCACTGGCAATAAGTTCAATTTGACTTCTTTGCCGATAAATCTCTTTTCTAATAACCTCAAAAACTAAGGGATCTACTTTTTTTAAATTCTCAAACACTTTCCTCCTCCTCTATTTTTTTTATTTTTCTTAAACGACGCAGGTGC
>CAZESF010000126.1:0-2762 GCA_964515205.1 uncultured Planctomycetia bacterium | reverse complement strand
GCACAAACAAGAAAATTTGACAATTTTTATAAGAAGGTGTAGAATTATTCTTTAAATTAGGAGGTGAAAAATGAAAATTTCACCATTTTTAAAAGAAGAAAGAATCAATCTTAATTTGCAATCTACTACTAAAGAAGAAGCTATAAAAGAAGTTTCTTCTCTTCTTAAAAATGCTCCAGAAATTATTAGTTTTGATGATTTTATTAAAGATATTTTTGAAAGAGAAAAAATAGGCACCACTGGAATTGGTAAAGAAATAGCTATTCCTCATGCACGCACAGATAGTGTAAAAGAATTTGTTATTGCTATAGGAAGATCTGGGAAAGGAATTGATTTTCAAGCTGTAGATAGCAAACCAGTAAGAATTATCTTCCTTATGGGAACACCGGAAGAGGAAGGTTTAGATGAATATTTAAAGATTCTTGCCCATCTTACTCGTTTAATAGATAAAGATTCCTTCCGTTCTTCTCTTTTTTCCGCAAAAACAGCAAAAGAAGTTATTGATATTTTTAAAAGTGTAGAAGAATAATTTTTACTTTTAATGGATATTTTTTTCTTTATCGGCATTGCAATTCTTGTTGGATTTATAGGAGGAAAATTATCTCATAAAATAAAATTTCCTTCAGTAGTAGGATATTTAATTGCGGGGCTGGCTCTGGGATCTTCCTTCTTAAATCTTCTTCATTCTCAAGTTTTAGATAAACTTGTTGTTTTTAATGACCTTGCTTTAAGTATTATTGCTTTCATCATTGGTAGTGAATTAAATCTTTCTAACTTAAAAAAATTAGGAAAAGGTATTATTACAATAATCTTTTCTGAGTCTTTTTTTGCTTTCTTTCTTGTTACCTTGGGAGTGTATCTTTTAACAAAAAAGCTTTATCTTGCCTTAATTCTGGGAGCAATTGCACCGGCCTCAGCCCCTGCAGGGACAGCTGTAGTTCTTCAGGAATATAAAGCAAAAGGGCCTCTTACTCAAGTATTATATGCAGTAGTAGGGTTTGATGATGGTTTAGGAATTATAATTTTTGCCTTTGCCTCTGCTATTGCCAAGCTAATTATGGGAAAAAATGCAGGAATTATGGAAGAGGCAATTAAAGGGCCTCTGTTAGAAATTACAGGTTCTTTAGCTTTAGGTGCAGTGTTAGGGTTTCTTTTAGGGTTTTTTGTAAGAAGGCTGAGAAGAAAAGAGGATATACTCACTTTATCCTTAGCTACTATCTTTATTCTTACCGGCATTTCTAAATTTCTCCATTTTTCTTTAATTCTTTCTAATTTAACCTTAGGTATGATTTTTGCTAATTTTTTTCTTTTTGCTAACCGAAGAGTGCAGGAGGTTTTATCTTCAATTGCTTCCCCTATTTATATTATCTTTTTTGTTATGGCAGGAGCGCATCTTGATATAAAACTTCTTCCTGCAATGGGAATTTTAGGTTTAGTGTATATTTTATGTCGCACTGCAGGGCTTGTAGGAGGAGCCTCCTTAGGAGCAACAATTTCTAAATCTCCTTATGTAGTCAGAAAATACTTAGGATGGGGGATTTTGTCTCAGGCAGGTGTAGCAATAGGTTTAGCAATGTTGGTGGTGACAGAATTCCCTTCCTTAGGCGTTGAGGGAAAAGATTTAGCTTTGAAAGTAATCAATACAATTGCAGCAACCACAATAGTATTTGAAATCTTAGGTCCAATTGGTGTAAAATATGCAATTACAAAAGCTGGCGAAATACGCAGTTTAAAATGAGTGGAGCAATTGTTCTTATTATAATTGGTGCGGTAGCTTTTCTTTCGCAAGAGACAGGAAGAGTTTTCAGCAAATTCCGCATTCCTTCAGTAGTTGGTTATGTAATTTTAGGAATTATTCTGGGTAAATCTTTCTTAAATATTCTTAATCCCTATTTTGTAGATAAACTGAGTCTTATAAATGATTTAGCTTTAGGAATTATTGCTTTTATAATTGGAGGAGAACTTAATCTTCATCGCCTTAAACGCTTGGGAAAATCTATTCTTACTATTGCTATATTTGAATCCTTAGGCGCGTTTATTTCTGTTATTCTTTTAACTTATATTTTTACAAAAAACATATATTCGAGCGTCATTTTGGGAGCAATTTCTTCTGCCACTGCACCTGCAGCTACTGTGGCGGTGATAAATCAGTATCGTGCGCGAGGGCCTTTAACGACTACTATTTTGGGAATTGTAGGTATTGATGATGCTATTGCTTTGATGATTTATACTTTTACTTCTGCTATTTGTCTTTCCTCATTCCTTCATATACATTCTTCTTTTCTTCAGATGACTTTGCATTCAGCAGGAGCTATTCTTTTCTCTATTCTGGGGGGAGCGCTGTCGGGAGTAGTTTTAGGATATTTATTAAAAAACTTAAAATCTAAAGAAGAAATATTTGGCTTTGTTTTAGCATTTATTCTTTTAGGGGAGGGTATAGCCCTACATTTGCATCTTTCTGAGCTTCTTTTTGTAATGAGTATGGCTTTTGTAGTGAATAATTTATCTTTGCGTAAAACTAATACTGTTATAGAAACTCTTAATACCTTAGGTTTTCCTTTAATTGCTACTTTCTTTGCTTTAGCAGGAACTCGTTTGGATATAAAGCTTTTGCCTTCAATAGGGATTGTTGGCATTGTATACTTTTTTGCACGTACTTTGGGGAAATTAGGAGGGGCTTACTTCGGAGCAAAAGTATCTTCTGCTCCAAAAGTAATCCAGAAATATGTAGGTTTTTCTTTATGGCCACAAATTGGTGTGGC
>CAZESF010000125.1:0-2773 GCA_964515205.1 uncultured Planctomycetia bacterium | reverse complement strand
CCTCCTGAGGCTTATAGTCAGAAGATTCAGGCAGCCGCAGGAGCCGGTGATCTTCCTGATTTATTTGGTATTTTAGGAGAGAAAAAGATTTTTGCTTCATTTATAAAAGGAGGATATGTTGAGAATTTAACTCCTTATTTAGAAGAAAATGATGGGGAGTGGAAGAAAAGATTTATAGAAATAGGTTTGGAATTTAATGAATTCAAGAAGAATAGCCCTTATGGGGTTAAAGAAGGAATTTATGCTATACCTATAGATATGATGAGTATTCAATTTCTGATGAATAAAAAAATGTTAAAAGAAATTGGAGGAGAGACTCCTTCAACCTGGCAGGAATTTATTGAGTTGGCAAAAAAAGCTAAAGAGAAAGGAAAATGGGGTTTTATCTGTGGATGGGGAGAGTCCTGGTTTATTTATTGTCTTGTAACTAACTATGCATTTAATATTATGGGTAAAGAGAAATTTTTCTCTACATTAAAAGGAGAAGTTCCCTATACAGATCCAGATTGGATAAAGGTTTTTAAATTATTTAAAGAATTAAAAGAAGCAGATGTTCTTTTTCCCGGAATAGTTACTTTAAGTAATAAAGAAGCAGAGCAATTCTTTGCTCAGGAGAAAGCTTTATTTAGTTTTAATGGAAGTTGGGGAATAAATACCTATTTTCAGATAAATCCTGATTTAGAATATGATACTTTGCCTCCTCCTCAGGTGAACAAAAATTTTCCTGTAGCTATCTGGGCAGGAGCTGGCTCTTCATTTGTGGTAAATAAAAATTCTCCTCTTAAAAAAGAAGCAATTGATTTTCTAAAGTGGTTTACACAAAAAGAGCAACAAATTTTTCTTATTCAACATACCCATAATCTTCCTGCAATAAAGGGGTGTGAGGATAAATTAGATAAAAATTTAGTTAAATTTTTAAAAAATTTAGAATATGCAACACATCCCCGTATTTGGCCAATAAATGAAAATCCACGTGTAGTTGAGGCAATAAATACAGGAGTTCAGAAGATTCTTGTAGGAGAGGCAGAGCCAGAAGAAGTAGCCAAAGAGATAGAAGAGGTAAAAAGAGAAGTTGTAAAGGAGAAGTAATTGCGTTATTCTTTAAAAGAAGAGATTAAAAATTTCTCCTTTGTTCTTCCCGCATTATCTATTTTTTTCTTTTTCTATGTCATCCCTTTTATTTATACTTTTTTTCTTGCCTTACATCAAGGTTCAGGATTATCTTCTTTAAAATTTGTGGGACTGGCAAATTTTAGAAGACTTCTTTCTCCTCAAGGAACAGCAATAATTGCAATTTTTATAGGAGGGATATTGATAGTTTTTCCATTTTGGCTTAGGGGAAAAATAAAGAATAGATTTTTAAAAATTGTAAAGGCAGTAAGTATAATTGCGGGAGTAATTTGTATTATTTATGGTATTAAGGAGTTAAAAGAGGCCTTAAGTTCTGGCTGGATGATAGATAAAGAATGGTGGGCATCAGTAGGACGTTCTTTTTATATTACTTTATGGGCGTTAACTTTCCAAAATCTTTTAGCTTTTACTTTAGCTTTATGTGTAGATAAAGCAATTCGCACTGGACAGATTTATCGGGCAATATTTTTTCTGCTTCCTGTAATTTCAGAGATTATTTTTGGATTATTAATAAGGAGTCTTCTTCTTCCCTATCCAGGAGTTCTGGCTCATTTTCTTAAAAGATGGGGGTTGGAGAATTTAGTAAGAGATTGGTTAAATGATCCCCGTTATGCTTTGACAACCTTAGCTTTTGTTCACTGCTGGAGAGGGTTTGGTTGGGGATTTGTGATACTCCTGGCAGGACTTCAAACTATCCCGCAAACTCTTTATGAGGCAGCACGTATTGATGGGGCAGGGGCATGGCAAAGATTTACAAAGATTACTTTCCCTTTAATGCTTCCAGTGATTGTTTTAGTTGTCATTCTTACAATTTTAGGAACTGTGCAGGTTATTGGTCTTCCTATGGTTTTGACAAGAGGAGGACCAGCAGGAAAAACTACTGTTTCTGTATTAAGGATTTATAATGATTTGAAGAATTATCATGCCGGATATGCCTCATGTGAGGGAATTGTTTTAGGGATAATTTTAATCACTCTTTCTTTTATTTTACTTAAAATCTCTAATCGGATTAAAAAGACATGAGATATAAATTTAAAAAAATAATTCTTCTTGTTTTAATGCACACTTTTCTTATTTTGGTAGCAATAAGTTGTATATTTCCCTTTATCTGGATGATTAATTCTTCTCTTAAGCCAAATAGTGAGTTTCTCTCTGATTATGGATTTAAACTTCCTCATAAAATTATGTGGAAAAATTACTATATTGCTTTTTATGAAGGTAAATTAGGGATTTATTTTTTAAATAGCTTAATTTATACTTTCATCTCTGTTATAGGAATAGTTCTGGTTGCTTCTTTAGCTGGATATAGTCTTTCTCGACTTCAATTTAGAGGGAAAAATTTTATCTTTCATTTATTTCTTGCAGCAATGATGATTCCTATTCCGGCAGGATTTGTTCCTTTATATGTTTTACTTAAAGCAGTAGGTCTTCTTAATACACGTATAGGGTATTGTTTGGCAATGATTAATGTAGGACTTTCTTTAAGTATTTATCTTTACAAGACATTTTTTGATAATCTTCCTCGAGATTTAGAAGATGCCGCACGTATTGATGGATGTAACCGATTAAGAATCTGGTGGCATGTAGTTTTACCTTTAGCAAAACCAGCTACTGCGGTGGTGGTTATCTTTAATGCTTTAAA
>CAZESF010000124.1:0-2776 GCA_964515205.1 uncultured Planctomycetia bacterium | reverse complement strand
CAAATAAAGAGGCTAAAATAATTGCTGATTTAACCTGAGCACTGGCTACAGGTAAGTCATATTTTATTCCCACCAGTTTTGCTGGCTGAATCTTTAAAGGGGGATATTCCTCACTTTTCTTTCGTCTCCCTTCTATTTTTGCTCCCATAAGACGCAAAGGCTGTGTAATTCTTTTCATAGGTCTGTTTTTTAAAGTCTTTTCGGCATCAAAAAATGCAGGAAATTTCTGTCCTGCAAGAACTCCACTTAGAATTCGCATCGTTGTTCCTGATTCATAAGCATTAAGATAAACTTCTTTTTTCTTTTTGAAAAACATACCATCTGCTTGAATAAGCACTTCTCTGTTTTTATAAAGCTTGATATTTACTCCTACTTTCTTAAGACATTCCAAAGTAGCTAAAGTATCCTTGCTAATTAAAAAATTCTTAATTCTAATTTTTCCTCTTGCTAAAGAGCCGATAATTAAAGCACGGTGAGAAATAGATTTATCTGCAGGAATAGTAATCTCTTTCTGTATTTTTTCAAAAGTAGGGATTTTAAACATTTTCTTTTAAAAATTTTAAAAAATGTTCTGGAAGAGGCGCTTCAAACTCTACAAAATTTCCTTCTGAAGGATGATGTAAACCTAACCGATAGGCATGCAAAAATAATTTATCGTAATTGTCTTTACGTCCGTATTTTTTATCTCCCACAATAGGATATCCTAAGAAAGAAAGATGCACCCTTATCTGATGCGTTCTTCCACTTATCGGTTTTACAGAAAGAAAAGAAAAATTTTTACCCCTTTTTATAACCTCTATCTCTGTAAAAGCTTCTTTTGCTTTAAAAAACCCTACCTTCATCTTGAAAGGAATATCGGTTTTTTTCAAAGGAAGAGAGATTTTTAATTTATCTTGCTGTATTATTCCCCAGACAATTGCTCTATACTCTTTTTTTACTTCTCTTTTCTGAAATTGCTTAACTAAATTAAGATGCGCCCTGTTTCTTTTTGCTAAAACCAGAACTCCTGAGGTTTCCTTATCTAATCGGTGAACCACACCTTTTCTTAAAGGATTTATATCAGAAAGTTTTTTGCCCATATAAATGAGAGCATTAATTAAGGTTTTCTGATAATTAGGATTAGGAGGATGCACTACCAATCCTTGAGGTTTATTCACTACAATTATATCCTCATCTTCATAAATAATTTCTATCGGGTATACAAAAGGAGGCAGTTTCTCTTTTTTTTGCGGAGTAAAAAAAACTTTTATCTCATCATTTATCTGAAGAGAATAATTAGGTTTTTTTTCTTTCTCATTAACCAGAATAAACCTTTCCTTTATAAGTTCTTTTATTTTTGTTCTGGAAAGTGCCTGAATCTTCTCGCTTAAGAACTTATCCAATCTTTTTCCTACCTCATCTTTCCCAACTTTGAAGATTTTTCTCATGTTTTTCTTTAGCTAATTTTAGAAGCAAAACTACCACACCTACGGTAATTGTCGAATCAGCAAGATTAAAAACAGGCCATATTTTTAAGTCTATATAATCAATTACATATCCATATACCAAACGGTCATAAAGATTAGAGAAAGCTCCTCCTAAAATTAGACCATAGGCTATTTTTGAAGAAAAGGTTTTATAAGCATCTTTTTTAATCATATAAAGAAGAAAAAGAATGAAGATGATTATTAAATAATTTAAAAAATGGCTATATTCTTTAAACAGACCAAAAGCAATACCTTTATTAAATACTATATGAATAAAGGGGAAGTTTTTTGGTGGGAAACTTTTTAAAAAATTTTTTATAAATAATTCAGTAAAAAAGATTAAAAGAGCAACACTTAAAGTTAAAGCCACTTTATATTTTATTTTCTTTTTCTAATTTTTCCTGACACCGTTTACAATAACGGGTATAGGGAATAGCTTCCAATCTTTTTTTAGCAATAGGTTTTTCACACATTAAACATATTCCATAAGTTTTGTCCTCTATTCTTTTTAATGCTTCCTCAATTTCCATAATAATTTTTCTCTCATTAGAGACTAAACCTAAGTTAAATTCTCTCTCATAGTTATCTGAAGCTACATCTGCCATATGTAAAGAATATCCAGAAATATCTCCAGATAAATCTTTCTGAGACTTCATCAGTGTCTCCTGAGATAAATCTTGCATTTGGGAAAAGATATCATCACGTAAATTAAGAAGTTTTTCTTTGTATAAATTTAATTCTTTCTTGGTTAAACCTTGAGAGGCCTTCTTTGTTTTTTTAGTCTTTGTTTTCTTCATTTATTCCTCCTTCTTGTTCTTTTATTACAGAAATACATTTTGAACACAAGTAAGGAAATTTTTTATTTTCTCCTACCTCCTCTTTATAATTCCAGCATCTTAAACATTTCTTCCCTTTTGTCCTGTGTACTTGAATTGGAAACTGTCCTTTTTTTATATTTACTTTAGAAACGATAAACATTTCTTTTAAAACCTCAGTATAATTTTTATAGAATTCATAATCCTCATTTCCAAAAAATAAAGTTACCTCTGCCTCAAGAGAACTTCCGATTATTTTTTCTTCTCTTTTTCTTTCTATTTCTTTAAGTACCTTTTCTCTTAAGAGAAGAATACGTTCCCATTTTTTTATTATTTCTTTATCTTTATAAGGAGAATAAAAATTTTTTTCAAATTCATTAAGATAAATAGATTCTTTTTTATTGCCCCAAGAAGGAAAAGAAAGATAAACCTCTTCTGCGGTAAAGCTTAATATAGGCGCAATCAATTTAACAATTCTTTCTAAAATATAATAAA
>CAZESF010000123.1:0-2790 GCA_964515205.1 uncultured Planctomycetia bacterium | reverse complement strand
ACTCAGGTTAAAAATATTATAGAATTTGGTAATGGTGTTTATAAGGCTCATACAAATGAAGAATCTGTGGATATAGAAATTTTGGTTGAACAAACAGAATGGTTAAGTGAAGTAATAGTGAGTATTTTTGATTTAGAAAAACAAAATTCATCTTTGATGAGTATAGATGATGGTGGTTATGGCAGTAGAGAATTCAAAATAAATCAGCTCTTGAAGGAACACTTTCAACAAAAAGATGTAAAAGTAAAAGCAACCTCTCAAGAGATAACTCTAAATTTACCTGTCAATATCCCTGAAGAGGAAAGAGAACAATTTAAATCTATCTTAAGGAGTTATCTTAATGAAGGAAGACTTAAATTAGAACTTCAGGATAAAGAGGGCAACTGGATAAAAGTAAACCCTGAAAATATAGAAATAGAATTCTCCAGTATTCATTTAAAGATAAAGAATCTCCAAAAAGAATACCAAAAAGTAAAGATTATCTATGAGGGAGAAGAAGCGGAAATAGAGATTTCACAACCTTACTTTCAACTCCTAAATATAGCTAAAGAAATGAATCGAGAGAAAGAATTTAAGGAAAATTTTGAATTCTTCAAAAAAACCTTCTTTGATAATGATGAAGAGGAAACCTTAAAAGCTATCTTTGAATGTGCAGACAAAGAAAATATTCATCCTGTTTTAGTTGTTTTAGGAAGAGTAGATTTAGATTTTAAAAACAAAAAGACCCAAGAAATCCTAAAACAATATCCTATCCGTGCTCCACCCTCACCCAAAGAGGTAAATTCTATAAAATATGGTTATATCCTAGGTGGTGGTCATGGTTCTTGTTCTCATCTCTTAGCTCGAATCCTTAAAAATAAAAACAAAGAAGATACCCTCTATGTTGCAGGAATAGCTTCTACTACTGATTCTGGAGGAGATACAAGGTTAAGAATAGACCAATTCAGGAGAGCTTTAGGAATATATCTTTCTGCTATAGGAGATTTTAATGCTGAACCCTGCTGGTTATTAGCTGAAAAGCTTCCCAATTACCAGCCTCATTATCCTAAAGAGAATAATGAATTCGATACAGGTAAATTCTTCCCTGCTATGGGAGCAAAGGCAGACTTTTTATATGATTCAAGACGTCTTCCTTTAAAAGATTTTGAAGGAGATGATTCTGATTTAGAAGAAATAGCCAAACACTCCTTAGAGACTATTGCAAAAGAGACATATTCTTTACCAGATGATTGGCTCCTTTATTGTGCGAATATTTTAGGAGGAATAAGATTACTTAAAAAATACTTAGGTAAAGTATTTGAAGAAGATAAACCTTTTAAACGTGCTTCCGCAAAGAACCTAATTACTATAGCCAGTATTCTTTATGCCTTCCAAAAAGATCCTCAAATTTTAGAAAAAGCAAGAAAATTAGGTAAATTGCCTCCTGATTTTGATGTTTATAGAGCTTTAATTGAGATAATCAATTTAAAAATAAATGCTTATTTAGCCTTCCAAAGCTATGACGAAGCCTCTCAAATAGCTATATTAGAAGCAGCTGTATTAAGGATAAAGGATAAATACTTTTTAATTACCAGAGAAGACTTAGAGAAAAGAGAAGGTTGGAAGGTAGTTTTGCCTGATTATTATGAGGATAAATCATCTGGGAAGAAAATCTATCCTAAGGTAACCTGCATCTTTTCTAAGAAAGGTAAGATTGTAAAAGAAGAACCTGTAGAAATAGAAGGAATCATCTTCCAAACTCAAGGAGACTATCTAAAAGTAATTTATAAAGATAAAGAATTCTTAATTGGTGAAGGAGAAAAAGAAGCTCAAACCTTTATCATTTATAAAAACAAAAAAATAATACTTCCTTTAAATGGCACCTCTTATTCTTTAACAGAAGATATTGAGATTTATTCCCGTAGAGTAGAATCTCAAACCTATATAACCGATGAGCCCCATTTTAGCCATCCTTATAAAGTAGTCTTGAAAAAACAAAAAACTATCCTCACTCCTGAAGGAAGATATGCTCAGGGAGAAAAGAAGG
This sequence comes from uncultured Planctomycetia bacterium, assembly GCA_964515205.1. Lineage (GTDB taxonomy): Bacteria > Omnitrophota > Gorgyraeia > Duberdicusellales > 4484-171 > CAZBLX01. Next base: position 764 of record CAZESF010000123.1, on the reverse strand, counting down.
GTTGGATATTATATGAAGCAGAAGATGAACCTGCCAATATTAAACCTACTCAGTTAAGTGAAGAGATTATTTCCAAAGCCAATTCCCTTACTATAACCTATGGTAGTCCTTATACCTCTTATCTTACTCACTTTACTACAGAAGGATTTGCTGATTTAGTCGCTAAGAGAAATATTCCCAAGATCCACATCACAAAACCTACTCAAGACTTAGAGACAGCAGGTCAATCTGTAGAAGAAATCTTTAAAGTATATGAAAGAAGCATAGGTAAAAAATATTTAGGAAGAGTAATAAATGCTTTAATAATTGCTCATATTCCTGAAAGCTTTATTAAAGAACATTATCTGCCTTTAGTAAAAGAAGAGTTGAAGAAAAAGTATTTAGAATTAAATGATGAACTAGAAAAAGAATTTAATAAAATCTCTACCTTAGAAGATTTAATTATCTTTATTCTCACAAAGGCTAAATTTAATAAAGAAACTCAAGATAAATTAAACTCTAAAGAACTCAAACTCTCTAAAATTTTACCAGGCCTTCCTTCTGCCTGGACACAAGAAGATACCAAAGAAGATAGAGAGAGATTTAAAAAGAGCCTTGAAGAAGAAGGAGTGAGGGTATATGTATTAGATAAGGAAGAGGACTTTATCATCTGGGAGGGAAAGATACAGTATAATCCTTACAGACTGATTGAATTAGAAGATGAAATTATTAGAGAATTCAAAATAAATCAGCTCTTGAAGGAACACTTTCAACAAAAAGATGTA
>CAZESF010000122.1:0-2800 GCA_964515205.1 uncultured Planctomycetia bacterium | reverse complement strand
CACACCTTACAATATCAAGAATCCTTCCATCAATAATACTACTTGTATCTACAACGATAGGCTCTTCTCTTAATTCTTCTCGCTTAAATCTTACATAAGGAATAACAAGATGAAATTCCTCCTTCCCTTTAAGTCCTAATGTAAGACCTAAATAAACAAAGATAAGAGTGAAAAATGCTCTCAAAAAATAATCAGTATTAGAAGGCAATTTAAAAAGAGCTAAAAAATTCCCAAAAAGACGTGCCATAATTAAACCTAATACTATGCCAAATACAGCTGCTGAAAGTCCTTTAAGAGAAACTCTTCTTGCCAAAATCTCAAAAACAACAATTACTATTCCTATAACTGCACCTAGAAAAGAAAAAAACAAAAGATTCTCTCCCAATATATACCCTAAAATAGCACAGATAATAATAAAAACTACTCTTATTAAATTAAGGGCAGCCATAAAACCTCCTTATTTTAAAAATCTCATTGCTTCTTTTAAAGAATTAAGAGAGATTATCTCCAGCTCTTCTTTTTTCTTTATCTCTTTTAAATTCTCTTGAGGAACAACTATCTTTTTAAATCCTAATCGCTTAATCTCTTTTATCCTCATACTTATATTACTTACCGCTCTTACTTCCCCGGCTAACCCTATCTCTCCAATAAATACAGTATCCGGCAAGACTTCTTTATCTTTAAAACTTGAGATTATTGCTAAAGATGCCCCTAAATCCGCACTAGGATCAGTTATTCTTAGCCCTCCACTAACATTTAAGAATACATCATCACTTGATAAAGAAATCTTTAATCTTTTCTCTATAACTGCCAAAAGCAAAAGGAATCGGTTAAAATCAAATCCTAAAGCACGCCTTTTAACTATACCAAACCCTGCTTTGCTTACCAAAGCCTGAAGTTCAACAAGCAAAGGTTTAGTTCCTTCTATTATACATACTACTGTGCTTCCTGAAACTCCTCTATTTTTATGAGGCAGGAAAACTTTACCTAAATTTTTTGCTTCTTTTAAACCTCTTGAAGTCATTTCAAAAGCAGCAATCTCTCCTGAAGGTCCGAATCTGTTCTTTATTGATCTTAAAATTCTAAAATTTGAGGAAACTTCTGTCTCAAAATAAAGAACACAATCAACAATGTGCTCTAAAAGCTTGGGGCCAGCAATTGCTCCTTCTTTAGTGACATGACCGATAATAAAGACAACGATATTAAGACTTTTGGCAAGTTGGGTTAAAAAATTTGCACATTCTTTAACCTGTGAGATACTGCCTCGAGAAGCTTCTACTTTAGGAAGATAAACTACCTGAATTGAATCAACAATTAGAAAATTAAATTTGTCTTTTTTTGCTTCCTCGTATACCTTATAAAGATTATCTTCCGGATAAAAATACAAATTTTTACAATTTTTTATATTTAATCTTTCTGCTCGCAAAGTTATCTGCTGAGGGGATTCTTCTGCACATACATAAAGCACTTTACCTTGAGAAGATAAATTCTGAGCTACTTCAAGAAGCAATGTAGATTTCCCCACTCCTGGTTCTCCTCCAATAAGAATCACCTCTCCTTTAACTATTCCTCCTCCCAAAAGCCCATCCAAGCTTTCTATTTGAATAGGAATCCTTTTAAATTCAGTCCTTTTTATCTCCTCAAGAAGAAGAGGTCTTGTATTTTTTTCTTTTATTATCTCTACTTCTGACTTTCGCGAAAAATCCTCAAGCTCCTCAAATGATTGCCATGAATCACAAGCCGGACACTTTCCCAACCACTTAGGAGACTGATACCCACATTTACTGCAAATAAACATCTTATCTTCTTCTCGGTCTTTTTAATAATTTCCAAGGATGTTTTTTTAAATCCTTTACTAAATCCTCAATCTCTTTATAAAGAGTATCATCATAAATTAACTTTCCTATTGTTCCTTCTTCATTTCTTATTCCTTTTAAAATTTCTCTGAACTCACAAGAAGCCTCTTTTACATTTAGAACGATGTCTTTCAAGGAACTTCTTATCTCATCTTCTTCAATAAATTTCTCTATTTTAATTACTGTTCTATAGAAGGTATTCATAATGTTAAAAAGAGAAGTGCTTGATATTCCTTCCACCTCTTCATTTTCTTTTAGGAAAGAATTGATTTTTTGAGGAGGCATAATTTCTAAATATTTTTCTCCAAAAACAGATAAACTATTTATAAAAAATTGAGAGTTACGAGGAATTTTTACATCTTTTCTTATTTTTGCATAAACATATACTTGTGGCTGATTATTTAAAAATTTCACTTCAACTTTTTTTACTTCCCCCACATTCACCCCACAAAATCTTACCGGAGAGGCTGGTTTAAGGCCTTCAGCAAATTTAAATTTTATCTTCAAGGTATAACTTCCTTTTAAAAAATTTACTTCTCTTAAGGAAAGAACAGCAATAAAAAGAATAAAAATTGCTCCCACTAAAAATATTCCTACTTTTATTTCTGAAGCATACTTTTTCATTTCTCCTCCTTATTTCTAAATTCAAAGAGTCCGGCGTGAATAAATTTTTTTACTCTCTCATCATCTAACCGATAAAAATTTTCCTTTTTCCCTTCAAAAAGAATTCTTCCTTCCGAGATAAAAACACATCTATCTGCTATTTTAAACCCTACTGCTAAATCATGAGTAACAATTAAAGTAGTTATAGAAAACTGTTTGTGCAAATCACGAATTATAGAAACAACTTTATCTACTGAAACCGGATCAATTCCTGTTGTTGGCTCATCATAGATAATGATTTTGGGACGATAAATTATTGCTCTTGCTATGGCTACTCTTTT
>CAZESF010000121.1:0-2862 GCA_964515205.1 uncultured Planctomycetia bacterium | reverse complement strand
GGAAGAAAAATCGCTTTGCTTGGTTTCAATTCACCTCTTGCTATTTTTTTCTCATGCGGAGTGCTTTGTCCAAACTGAGCAAAAACCATTTTCTTGGGAAAATATTTTTCTGCAGCAAGAAGTTCGCCGAAAAAACGACCGCCTTTCATAAATTGTATTACACATACACGAAAGCCATGACCTACAGCGCGCAGAGCAAGACCAAGTGCAGCGGTTGTTTTGCCTTTTCCATCACCTGTGTACACCTGGATAAGTCCTTTTCTCATTATTTTTAGCTTAGCCTGTTATGTTAATTTTGGAAAAGTAAAAAAAGGGAGTAAAAGTTGAACCTATCCACCTGCTTTCTCTGCCAATTCCCACAATATTATTAAGAAGGTGATAGGCATTGCCTGTTGCCATAGCATCCTTGACTCTACCCTTTATTTTCCCGTTTTCTATTTCAAATATTGGGTAAATTCCAGTTTCAGCAGCTAATCTAGATATTTTTATTGTATCTTTACTATTGAAACCTTCACCTGTAGTGCAGGGTGTATATATCTGGATATACGATGGACCTCGAATTGAGATACTTTTTTTGACCTTCCTAATCAGATCCATAGGATAACCAACTGTCGCTGTGGCAACATACTCAACACCATGTGCAGCAACTATTGCAGGAACATCTTTTTTTGGTTCCATTTTTCCATCCCATACCTTTCCGGGCGGAGTCGTAGTTGTTGCTGCCCCGAGTGGTGTTGCGCCACTCCTCTGAACACCAGTGTTCATATATGCACAATTGTCTAAACAAATATATGTGATGTTGTGCCTTCTATCGAACGTTCCTGAGAGTATACCAAATCCTATGTCAAAAGTCGCCCCATCTCCTCCTATAGCGAGTACTTTTACATCTTTTTTACCTAACATCTCAATAGCGGATTCTATACCTGATGCTACGGCTGCTGCATTCTCGAAAAGTGAGTGAATAACTGGTACATTAAATGGTGTTGCCGGAAACCTAGTTGCAAAAGTTTCGAGACATCCAGTTGCAATTGATAGGATAACATTTTTTCCAGTAGCTTTTAATATCAATTTCATCGCTATAGCCTGGCCACAGCCAGGACAAGCTCTATGGCCTGAAACAAATAATTCCTCTTTTGATAGTTCTTCTAGTCTCATAATCTCACCTTATTTGTGGAGATCTAACCAATAATAACTATTATCTTTCAAATCTCTTGCCATTCCAACAAGTTTCTTCAGATTAGTATGCGTTATCATTTTTCCCCCGATCCCAGCAAAGCAGTTTAAAATGGTGGGTCTATCTTTCAAATCATATAAATGTGATTTTAAATCTAAACCCAAACATGAACCTGAGCCAATAGATAAACTTCTATCAAGTATTATAATCTTTTCTATATTTTGCTTTCTGATAATTTGTATTACTTCCTCTTTTGGAAAAGGCCGATACAACCTAATTTTTATTAAGCCAATGTTGTTACCCTCTGATTTCATCTCATCAACTACCTCTCTTACCGTGCCACAAATACTACCCATAGCAATAAAACAAATTTCAGCATTGTCGGTATGATATTCTTCTATAGCCCCTCCATAGTAATGGCCTGTAATCTCCGATAATTCCAACGAATATTCCTCAAATATTTTTTTAGATACTTCCTGAGCTTCGTACATTTCATATTTCGATTCCATTAACACGCTTTCATCGCCCCAAGATCCTAGAACTAGGGGATAATCTGGTGTTAAGCGATATGGCAAATCATAATCTGGGAGAAAGTCATCTATTATCTCCTGGTCATAAAAAGTGACTGGTTCGTAGGCATGAGTGAGTGTCCATCCATCTACACAAACTGTCGCAGGTAGCAATACTTTTTTATCTTCGCTGACTTTATAGGCCAAGAAGTGTGTTTCGTATGCTTCTTGCGGCTCTTCTACATAAACTTGAATTATTCCGGTATCCCTAAAAGTCATAGTATCTTGGTGGTCAACTTCTATCGTAATAGGGGCTGATACAGCTCTATTTGCAGCAGTTATAACTATTGGAAGCCTCATTCCAGCAAGATTCCACAAGACTTCTGCCATAAGGAGCAGTCCTTGTGAAGAGGAGGCAGTATAACTCCTAACACCTGTTGCACTTGCACCAAGAGCGATTGAAGCAGCAGAGAATTCAGATTCAGCCCAGATATATTTGGCATATAATTCTCCGTTAGAGACCATCTCAGCTAGATATTCCACAATATGGGTTTGTGGAGTTATTGGATAGGCGGAAATTACTTTAGGTTTGCATTGCTTTACCGCCTCTGCAATTGCGTACGATCCTTCAACCACCTTTGTCCTCATGTAAGTTTCACCCTATTTTCTATTTTTCCTCAGGAATCATTGAAATTGCTCCAGAAGGGCACTCCTCAGCGCAGATTCCACAACCCTTGCAGTAATCATAGTCAAACTCAAATAACAACCGTTTTCTCCCTCTGGCCACCTTAGTTTCGATTACTGTAATTTTCACGGCACTATCAGGGCAAAATAAATAGCACCTTCCACATCCAGTGCAACTGTCTTCATCTATTATTGGTCTAAAAAATCTCCATGCTCCTGTCTTTTCTTGTAAAGATGTCCCGCCTTTCACTATTAAGGGAGAGAACTTCAATGTTTCACCTCCAGTAGTTATATGCTTTTTCTGCAGCTTTAACATTTTTATTAGCAATATTTCTAGGAAGAATATCACAAATTGCCTTTTTTATACTGTTAAACGAGAAATTTAACAAAAATGCTATTGCTCCAGCTAGTGATGTACTAGTAATAGGCCGGCCTAGTTCTTCAAAGGCGATTTGTGTTGCGTTGATAGTCTTAAAAAAAACGTCTTTTCTATCT
>CAZESF010000120.1:0-2907 GCA_964515205.1 uncultured Planctomycetia bacterium | reverse complement strand
TATAAAAGTGGGTTTATTGAAGGAAGTCTGGATATACCTCTGGGTAGATTGATTTTTGATGCAAGAGGAAGAATCCCCAACAAGAATATTCCCATTATAACTTATTGCGAAAAAGGAATGCGAGCAGCCATAGCAGGTAGTTATCTTGTTCAGATGGGTTATACTGATGTGAGATATTTAGAGGGAGGAATATCAGCATGGAAAAAGGCAGGCTATCCTGTGGTAATCTCTCCTTACTATTACAAAATAGATATACCTCAGGGAAAAACGCCTGAGGACTTTTTAAAAGAAGCAGAAGCTGTTGTAGGCAAAGGAATAACTCCCCTTGAGGCAAAAGAGAGAATAGATAAAGATCCCAATACAGTTATTCTTGATGTAGCTACACCAATAGAACATACCCTCCTGGGTAAAATTGAAGGTTCCTTATTACTTGAACAGGGAAATGTTCCTTTTAATATTAAAAAGAAAGTTCATGATGCTCGAACACCAATAATCGTTACCTGTGCTACAGGAAAAAGAGCAATTCTTACTGCCAAAATATTAAAAGAGATGGGCTATAAAAATGTAACCTATATCCGGGGAGGATTAGGAGCGTGGAAGAAGGCGGGTTTGCCCACAGCAGGTTATGTAAAAGGAGAAGAAACATTATAAATTGTATTAAAAAGTAGAGATTAAATTTAGCACAAAGTTGTGAAAAGGAATTTTAGCCGTATTTGTATTTAAGAAATAGATTAAAAGGAGGGGATTATGAGAATAATGAATTCTGTGCGTAGCAAAATGATAGTTATATTTGTTTCCCTTTTGATTGTCGCTGTTTTAATTGTAGGGTTGTTTGCTTATAACATTGCTCGGCGTTCACTTCTGGAAGCAGTTAGGGCTGACTTAGATAGTTATGTGCAACAATTTTATACCTTTTTAAAAGCCAATCCCGATATGGATTATGATGTAATTGAGAAGCTGTGCAACAAAGATATAGTTATAGGAAAAAGTGGTTTTATTTTTATAGTAGATACAAAAGGGAATTTATTAATACATAAAAAAGCACAGGGAGAGAACTGGGCAGATAAACCACATATTAGAGAGATTATCACCAAGAAAGAAGGAAGAATAAGGTATATTTCTCCCAAAACGCATACTTATAAAATAGCCAGTTATAGGTATCTTAAAGATTTTGATTGGATTATTGTTGCCAGTGCTTTTGAGAATGATTTCTTAGCCGGACCTCGCGCCGCCTTGATAAAAAGTCTGGTTGTGGCAGGAATAATAATTGTTATTATCGGAACTTTGCTTGTCCTTTTCTTTACTAATTTATTGATTAAGCCGCTGTTTATGGTTACCAAGGTTGCAAAAGAGGTGGCTTCTCGGGCGGATCTTGTTCAAAGGGTAGATATCAAAGCTGAAGATGAGATAGGGCAGTTAGGCAATGCTTTTAATAATCTTATTGGTTCTATGCATAATATAGTTTCTCAAATCCGATATACTGCAGATAAAGTAGCCACTACCTCTCAACAATTTGTTTCTGCCACTCAACAAATAAATGCTTCAGCTCAAGAGGTATCTACATCTATTCAGCAAATTAATAAGGGGGCAATTAGCCAGTCTGAGCGTTTAGAGGAAACAAGAAAGATAATAGAGAAAGCTGTAGTTTCCCTAAAGCAGATGGCAAACAATGCTCAGACTGCAACGGGAAAGGTGGCTGAGGCAAGTAATCAGGCTGAAGGAGGGCGGGTAGCTGCTAAAAAGACAGCAGAGAAGATAGATTATCTTACCGACACTGTAGCTAACAGTGCTACGACTATACAAGTATTAGCAGAAAGATCAGAAAAAATTGGCGAAATTACCAAAACAATTACTTCAATTGCTGATCAAACTAACCTTTTAGCCTTAAATGCAGCGATTGAGGCAGCTCGTGCAGGAGAGGCAGGTCGGGGGTTTGCTGTAGTTGCTGATGAGATAAGGAAACTGGCTGAGAATTCAGCAAAAGCAGTTAAAGAGATTGATAATTTAATCAAATCAATTCAGTCTGATGTTAACCAAGCTGTTGGTTCAATTGAGAAAAGTAATAAAGAAGCTCAAGAGGGAAGAGAAGCAGTAACTGAGATTGCTGAGCTTTTAGTTAAAATTAATAAGTCCGTTCAGGAAACTAGTTCTTTTACTAAGCAGATTTCCGAATCTACACAAGAACAGGTTAAAGAAAATGAGCGGATGATGAAGGCAGTAGAGGAAGTTGTTACTATTGCTCGGGATTCAGTTTCTGCTACTGAGGAAGTTTCTTCCAGTGTTGAAGAACAGGCCGCTTCCATGCAGGAGATAAGTACTTCAGCACAGGAACTCGCCCGCTTAGCAATGGAATTAAAAGATATGGTGGCTAAGTTTAAGTTAGAAAGATAATCACGAAAATAACATGATTTAGACTCCTGCCTCTTTTTCTCTCTAAAGATAAGAACTGTCGGAAGTTTTATTATAATTATAGTTAAATATGTTTTGATAATTTAGAAGGATATAATATAATTATTGTAATGAAGGAATTTAAAAAATTCTGGGGAGCACAATTCAGAAAAGAACCGAATAAAGATTTTTTTGAGTTTGAGAAATCAATTGAGTATGATTATAAATTAGCCAAATATGACATTTATCATTCTCTGATTCATATAGAAGCTTTATATGAAGAAAAGATTTTAAATAGAAAGGAACACCAAAAGCTTAAGAAGGCTTTAGAGGAGATTTTGGAAGATATAAGGAAAGGAAAATTTAAGATTCAAAAGAAGTGTGAGGATATACATACCGATATTCAAAAAAAGGTGGAGAAAAAGGTAGGGAAAATAGCTAAAAAACTGCATACTTTGCGTTCTCGAAATGATCAAATTGCGTTTGATGAGAAATTTTACTGTTATGAAAATGCAGAAA
>CAZESF010000119.1:0-2908 GCA_964515205.1 uncultured Planctomycetia bacterium | reverse complement strand
AAAAATTTGAGAAAAGTATATATGTAAAGGAAAGAAGAAAAAGTTATCCTTTTTATTGAAACAATTTCTTTTTAAACCTTCCGCCTGTGTTTGCAGATAAAGTAGCTTTGCCTTATTTTATAATTTACTGAGGCAATATTTCTCCAGTTGTGGAATCATAAAGAATACCTTCTACATCACCACACCAAACTGGAGGAGAAGTAAGCTGGGCCTCTAACTCCTCTGTATTTGCCGGATAACAGGGTGCCTCTACATCTTCTTCTCTTCCATATTCATTACAACTTCCAGGAGTTGTGGATGCTAAACATAAACATGTATAAATAGCGCTTTTTGCATAATAAATGCCTGCTGCGCTACGCAAAGCGCCGATAGTTCCCTCATTAGTAGCATTACAGGCTTCTTCTCTAAAATTTATAAATTTAGGTATAGCTATAGCAGCAATTATTCCTATTATTACTATTACCATTATTATTTCTACCAAAGTAAAACTTTTATTCATAATTATTTCAACCTGGGGACAATCTTTCCTTTTTCAGGATTATATTTATAACCTAAAATTTTTCTCTGGGTATATTTACTTTTTAAGATTAAAAATAAAGGATTGAATTCTCTTGTTGACCGAACTAAATTAGTTATCGCTTCTTTTGTCCGCTTTTTTATTTTTAATGCTTCTTTTTCAGCTTCTTTCACCTCCGTCTTATACTTCTTTTTAGCCTCTCTTATAGCTTTTTTATATTTTAAATAAGCTTTCAAAAATTCTCTAAACCCTTTTCTTCTTGCTTTCCATAGCTTGGGTATCTCCTTTTTCATAGCAGAAAGGAAACGAGTATATGCTTCATTTTTTCTTTTTCTTAACATATCCTCTGCTTTCCGATCTGCTTCATAGCAAATTTTTTTTGCTTCAAAATAGATATTATCTTTAATCAATTTACAATATAAACGAAGTTCATAAAAATTGAAAAGATAAATAAAATATAACACAGATATAATTAATCCTGAAATAATTAATCCTTTAACTACCCCTCTAATTACATTTACCGATCGTTTCATAAATTTATTTTTTCATCATTTTAACAATTTTTTTAAAAAAGGTAAATGATTTTGAATTCTTAAGGCAGGATGATTTAATTTTTTATTTTAAATTCTCTGACAACTTCTCCATCTGCTCAGGTGTAGCATTTTTTACATACTCAGGGTTGGCAAGCTGCATCTGTGCTTCCATAGATTTGGCAACTTCCTCAATCTCTTTATCCATCTTTGCTGTAACTTCCTTCTCTTTTTTACAACCAGAGAAAACACCTACTAAAACAGATAAAACTATAATTATTCCTATAGTTCCTCTCATCATTCTACCTCCTGAAATATTTACGTTCATAAATTACTTTTCCTTTTCCATCTTTTAATACATAATGGTAACCCTTCCACCTTCCATTTTGATCATAATAAGTAGTATATTCATAAATGTATCTTTTCTCTCCTGTTTTTCTGTTATAGCTGACACCTTTCCAGTATATAGACTTGCGCTTGCGATTTTCATAATAATCATATTTATAATTCCAGCTGTAGACAGGTTTCTGCGTTCTGTTATCAAAATACTGATAATAACCGCAAGAGGGACGACCATCCTCATGATAATTTCGTGCATAGTTAAAATAATAATCAAACGAATAATGCCACTTTCTAAACTTCCATTCGCCTTTATAAATTCCTGAGCCTACATAAGACTTTCTTCTCCCATTAGGATAATAGTAATAATCTACCGCATAGGAAGCTTTAACTTTATAACTCCATTGATACTTCGGCCAGCTATAGGAATACTTATAATCAACATCCCTTCTTAGGATCTGACCTTTTTCGTTTATATAACTTTTAATCCGATAATTCCAGTAGGGAGAAGAGTACGTTTTTTCCTTTATTTTAGCCTTCTTTAACTCTTCCTGGCGTAGAGATTGTTGGGGCGAGAGATTCCCATATCTGGGGATAATTTTACCTGTTTGAGGATCATAATAGTAACCAGTTATTTTGTTATCATCCTGAGGAAAAGCAAAATTACCACAAACCAGAAAATATACACCTATAATCAAAATAAAAGATAAAAACTTTTTCCTCATTTTCTCCTCCTTTTTCCCACTTCATTTATATCATATTTTTCCTCAAAATTCCAGCTGGTATACATTATCGATTGCATCCCCAAAATTGATACTTACTCATAAATACTGTAACTTACCTGTTGTTACATCCGGCGGGTGTGATTGATTCAGGCATGATATGGACGGTAGAGAATTCAGGATTCTCGTAAGGGAATGCTTAAACTAAACGCCTATCTTTGTTTTTAAAAAATTCAGAGCCTGTAAAAGAGTTCTTTGTAGACTTTATAATCTTTCCTTATTCCCACTTTTATTACATATACAACTATTTCTTTCTTCTCTACTTTATACACAACCCTATAATCTCCTACTCTCAATTTCCAGTAATTTTTATATGTTCCTTTTAAAGGCTTACCGTAACCTAAAGGATCTAATGATAATTTTTTCTTTATTGCTTTTATAATTTTTTTTCTCCAGGAAGGGTCTATTTTTTTAAGGTCTTCTTTTACTACAAGGGGATGGAATTTAATCTTCCATATCATCTATCATTTTTTCTACCTTTTCCATGTCTAAGTAATCACTTTTGCGAGAAGTTTTTTCTCTTTGAAAAGCTAAATATCCTAATGCAAAGTCTTCCAGCTCTTCTAAAATCCTCTCCATCTTTCTATACTGTTCTATGTCTAACAATACAGCTATTAATCTGTTTCTTTTACCGATAAATATTCTATTCTCCTTAGCCTGTTTTAGAATTTCTTTCATTTTTGTCCTTAACTCAGAAATTCCCACCCAAGTTGTTTTTTCTTCAAAAGTATGCATCTTTA
>CAZESF010000118.1:0-2924 GCA_964515205.1 uncultured Planctomycetia bacterium | reverse complement strand
CTACTTCCTTCTATAAAGCACCAATTTAATAGAAAGATTCTTAAAAGATTAGGAATAATTAACAAAGATAGGAGGCAGGATTTAGAGATGAAAAGAGTACAAATAGGGTTATTTATCTATTAGTTGAAAGATTTAATAAAAACAATAACTCTAACTATGGAGGGTAAGCCCGTTGAATTTACACAATTTTGTTGACAGTGCCAAAGTAGGAATTAGTTGACAACTATTTTTTTATTTGCTAAGATTTACTAAGTATTATGTTATTTTCCAAAAGAATTTTAAGTAGATTATCAGGAATTTTTGCACATCTCTCTACCGATATTGGTATTGATTTAGGGACAGCTACAACTTTAGTATATGTAAAGGGAGAAGGAATTATTCTTTGTGAGCCTTCGGTTGTAGCTATTTATAAAAATACTCAGGAGGTTTTAGCGGTAGGGGAAGAAGCAAAAAAAATGCTGGGCAAAACCCCAGGAAGCATAATTGCTATAAGACCGATGAAGGATGGAGTAATTGCTGATTTTGATGTTACCGAAAAAATGCTTCGTTATTTTATTAAGAAAGCTCATTCTCACCGACTTACACGCCCCCGTATTGTAATTGCTGTTCCCTCAGGAATTACAGAGGTAGAAAAAAGAGCAGTAAAAGATTCTGCTTTAAGAGCAGGTGCAAGAGAGGTAATTCCAGTAGAAGAACCAATTGCAGCAGCAATTGGAGTAGGACTTCCTATTGAAGAGCCTCAGGGGAATATGATTATTGATATTGGGGGAGGAACGACAGAGATTGCCGTGATTTCCTTAGGGGGAATTGTTTATGCTCGCTGTATTAGAGTAGGTGGAGATGAGATGGATGAGGCAATAATTGAGCATATGAAGAAAAATTATAATTTAATGATTGGAGAAAGAACTGCTGAGGAGATAAAAATAAAGATTGGTTCAGCCTGTGAGTTAGAGGAAGAGTTAATGATGGAGGTGAGAGGAAGAGATTTAATTACCGGACTACCCAAATTTATTCGTATAAATTCTGAGGAAGTAAGAGAAGCGCTTCAGACACCTTTGAAAGAAATCGTTGAGGCAGCAAAGGTTACTTTGGAAAGAACTCCTCCCGAGCTTGCTGCAGATTTAATTGAGAGAGGAATAGTTTTATGTGGAGGAGGCTCACTCCTAAAAGGCTTAGATAAGTTATTATCTGAAGAAACAGGATTGGCTTGTTTCGTGGCTGACGATCCTTTAACTGCTGTTGCACAAGGTACAGGCAAAATTTTAGAGGATCCTAAAATTCTTAAAAAACTTTCCTTTGTTTCCACTTTATAGATTCAGAAAATATAAACCTTTAGGAATTGCCTTTGTTATTTTTATCTTTCTTTTAAGCGTTCGTTCTTTAATTACCTATTTTTTTATTAAATTTCCTCAAAGTTTAATTTTTTCCCCTTCTTTTTATAAAGAAATTATCAAATTAAAAAAAGAAAAACTTGTTTTACAGATGAAGATAGAAAAATTGAAAAGTTTAAAAGAGGAAAATCAAAGGTTACGCAAAAGTCTTAAGATTTTTAAAAAAACTCCCTTTTTAGGTAATTTAATTTGTAAAGAAGTAATAGGTTGGTCTCCTTCTTTCTGGCGAAGAGAAGTATTTGTAGAAAACGATGAAAGGATTAAAGAGGATGCTTTAGTATTAAATGAAGAAGGATTTTTAATTGGAAAGGTTACACACAAAGAGAAAAGATACGCAGTTATTACTCTACTTAATGATCCTCAATTTTTTTTACCTGTATTTATAGAAAATAAAGGGAGAGCTCTTCTTAAAGGTAACTTAGAAAACTTAAAACTTTTATATGTAGAAGAGACACAAAAAGTGAAGAAAGAAGATAGGATTTGGATAAAAGAGAAAAATTTTAACTTTCCCATCTATATAGGTAAAGTAATAAATTTAAGAAAACCTAAGAATAGTTTCTTTTTAAATGTAGAAGTTAAGCCTTTTGCTTCGCTCTCTTTGATTGAAGAAGTATTTATATTAAATGGAAAAAATTAAAATATTTCTTTTTTTACTTATTTTGCTTTTTCTTGATTTTTTAAGACCTTGGGGCAATATCTTTTATACTGAATTTCTTCTTTTAGGGATAATTTTTATCTCTTTAGAAGACACATCTTTTTTCTCATTTTATATGAGTCTTTTTTTTGGTATGTTAAAAGATTTTTTCTCTTTAAGTTTTCCTCTTTATACATTTATTTTTCTCCTTTTAAATAGAACTTTTGTTCATTTAAAAAGATATTTTTCTTCCTATCGTTTCTTTAAATTCTTTAGTTTGGGAGCTATTTTCATTTTTTATACATTTATAAATAATCTTTTACAAAAGTTTTTTTCTATTAAATTTTTTCTTCTTTTTCTTTTTCATTCTTTTCTTCTTTTTCTTTTGCTGGAGAAAATATTCAAAAGATGTCTGCAAAAATCATCTTAAGGGTTATCCAATTTGGTTTTTTTGTAATCATTTCAGGGTTGTTTTATCTTCAGATTATAGAAGGAGATTTTTATTATACAAGAGCAAAAAGAAATTATATCAAGATCATTCCTCAGGAGGCAGAAAGGGGTATAATTTTTGATCGTGAAGGCAGAAGACTTGCTTTTGATAAAGCGATGTTTAATATTGCTGTGATTCCTTATCAGGTGAGAAAAGAGAAGGAAAGATTATTAAAAGAGATTGCACAATTTTTAAATATAGATGAAAAAATACTTTTTAGAAATTTTAAGAGAAACTGGCAGGGGCCATTCCTTCCTGATAATATTTTAATTAATATAGGGAAGGAGAAAGCTTTAAAAATAAAGGAAAAATTTAAAGATAAAGTAATTATTAATATCTCTCCTTTACGTTTCTATCCTTATCCTTATGCATTTTCCCATCTTTTAGGTTATGTAAAAAGAAAAGAATT
>CAZESF010000117.1:0-2971 GCA_964515205.1 uncultured Planctomycetia bacterium | reverse complement strand
TATCTTTTCCATATTTTATTAAACCAGCAATATAAGAGCGAGCAATCTTACTTAAACCCTGATTTTCCATATTAAAAAACAGATTTCTATTTTCTTTCCACAATGAAAGATGTAAATGCATTCCATTTCCATTTATTCCTGCTATAGGTTTTGGCATAAAAGAAGCATAAACTCCATATTTTTTTGCAATCCTTTTTACAATGTATTTTGTCAAAATAATGCTATCTGCCATTTTTAAAGCTGAAGTAAAAGCTAAATCTATCTCATGCTGGCTGTAAGCAACCTCATGATGGTCAAATTCTGTTTTTATTCCCATCTCGCTTAGGGCAAGTTGTGCTTCTTTTCTTATCTCTCCGTACAATCCTGACCTAAAATATCCCCCTTCATCTGTATGGAGAGGATTTTTATCATTTCCAAAGATAAAAAATTCTATCTCTGCTCCACATTTTAAATCACCAATATCTTTATGGTTTTCTATTATGTTTTTTAACAAAGCTCTTACATCTCCTTCGTATTCTTTACCTGCAGAATCATATATCCTCCCAAAAACTATTGCCTCTCTCCATACCTTCTCAACGCCTTTATATTCCCAAGGCAATATCACCAAGGTATCAATATCAGGGATAAACCTTAAATCACTTTCTTCAATCCTTGCAAAACCCTCCACAGAAGAACCATCAAATCCTTTTCCACTTTTAACTAAAGTTTCAAACTCTTCTATAGGAATAGTAAAATCAAGCATCCTTCCCAAAATATCCACAAAAACAGGTCTGATAAATCTTACATTCTTTTCTTTAAATTCTTTCAATATCTTTGCCTTTTCCATATTTTAACCTCCTACTTAAATATGATACATTATGATAAAAATAATGCAAATTATTTTTTTTGTAATCTAACACTTTTTTAACATACTCAGTATGTGATTGGTTGCTATACTTTCTCACTGTTATTACATCACAATTCCCTAATTAACGAATCTCGTTTTCCTTTCTGTTTTTTTGGCTTTAATTGTAAGTTGACAAAATAAGCAATGCTTGATTTGTAAACTTACACATAAACTCACGGCCGTAAGTTTATGTGTAAGTTATCGTTTTAAAATGAAAGTTCTGTTTTTGCAGATTATTTCTAAATTTCCCAGTTCAACCTCGTAGGTTGAATAGGTTTTCTATCAAATTATATGTTGATTATGTATCCTATTTTAGGAGAGAGTCTCTTTTCAAAATAATAACTGGTTGCTCTTCCCATTTATGAATTACTCCCTGGGATTTTATCTGATGAGGATAAGGAAATAAAGCCTTTAGAAGATATGGATAAATTTTTCTCAGAACAGCAGTAATATATTTTCTATTATCTTTAATAATTTTATCTTTAATTCTAACACCACAGAATGACATAAAACCTTTTTCTAATCCGCTTTTATCCCGGATTGTTATACTTAACCAACAGAAATATGGAAAGCTTTTTGCATCTATTGCTACTGATTCTGGATAAGGGAGATTTTTATCAAAACCAAATGCGTAAACACCCACGGTACAATCTGCTTCTTTTTTATCATTTACAAACTCATAACCTAACCTTAAAAACTCCTCCTTTAATCTTTCGTAAAAATCTGGTATAAATTCAACTTTTTGTTCAATCAAGAATAACTTTTTACATTTTGTTGATTTGCTACAGTAAGATACTTGGTTTGGTGTAGTTCCTATCTTATCAGACAGAGAGATTAAAATATCCTCCTGGGTAAAACAAATTTGAGCAAAAAGAAAAAACAAAAGAGACATAATTAATATCTGAAACTTCATATCCCACCTCCTATAAATATTGCCCTCTCTTTTGTTCTAAATTAATTTTTCCCTAATTTTGTTTCTTTAACAGGCTTCTTCTTAAGAAAATATACTTACATACAGAAAGCATTAAAGCTAATCCACCCATCCTTAACACACCCGGCGGGTGTGATTGGTTAAGTAAGTCTATATTTACTTTCTGGTGCGCCAGTGCACAAGAGCACCAGTGCACCAGTCTCAGTAATGCTTGCAATCCCCTGATTAATGGGCCTTATTTTCTCTCCCTTTTACTGGCAGGTTGCACAACTTTAACTCATCAGGCGACGATCGCAATCCCCTAATTAACAGGTCTTATTTTCTCTCTGCAGGCTTTGTAAGTCCTTGTTTTCAAAGAACTTATGATATAAATTTGGCAAATCTTATTATATCTTAATTTAGTGTTTTTAAAAATACTTTTAACACAACCTGCCGGGCATGATTGACAACTTTAAATTCTTTATTCTAAATAACCAACAATCTCTCTAACACACCCGGCGGGTGTGATTGGTTAAGTAAGTCTATATTTACTTTCTGGTGCACCAGAGCACAAGAGCACCAGTGCACCAGTTTCATTTAGATTGCAATTCCCCTAATTAACGGGTCTTATTTTCTCTCTTAAAAAACAAAATGTGGGATATTACAGATTATAAAGTCGCAATCCCCTAATTAACGGGTCTTACTTCCTAGGTGCACCAGAGCACAAGAACACCAGTGCACCAGTTTCATTTAGATTACACTTCCCCTAATTAACGGGTCTTATTTTTTCTCAATTTGGTTAGTAGAGAATGGGTATGTGAAGTTTAGGAAGGGTCGCAATCCCCTAATTAACGGGTCTTATTTTCTCTCTTATTATTACATTGTTTATGATGACGGTAAGATACTTGTTCAGTCGCAATCCCCTAATTAACGGGTCTTATTTTCTCTCGAGGTTGTTGGTGGTGAGCAAGCTGGGAAGAGGATTAGAAGGTCGCAATCCCCTAATTAACGGGTCTTATTTTCTCTCGTAAGAGGAAGGGAGACTTGCCAATTAATTTAATTTTAAGTCGCAATCCCCTAATTAACGGGTCTTATTTTCTTTCAAAACCCTATGTAAAACCCGCATCTAAGGTAGAAAAAATTAAAGTCGCAATCCCCTAATTAACGGGTCTTAT
>CAZESF010000116.1:0-3004 GCA_964515205.1 uncultured Planctomycetia bacterium | reverse complement strand
AATTTAGAAATAATTTGCAAAAACAAAGCTTTTATTTTAAAAATGATAACTTACACATAAATTTGCGACCGTGAGTTTATGTGTAAGTTAAAAAATATCCATGTAACTGATAAATTTACAAATCAAGCCTTGCCTGTTTGTCAACTTACAGTAGTATAAATAAAATACAATTTTGCTTTTTTGAAGAGTTAGTATATAATTACATTGCTATGATAAAAGAAAAAGATACAGTAATTCTTTATAGAGATGAGAAAAATACATACCTTATAAAAGTGGCTCCCTTTCGTTTTCATACGGATAAAGGTTTTATTGAAGTAGAAAATATAATTGGGAAAAATTATGGAGAAACAGTAGAGACAAATTTGGGAGAAAAATTCTATATTCTTTACCCCACTCTTTATGAGCTGACAATGAAAGTAAATAGGTTAACCCAGATTATTTATCCTAAGGATGCAGGATTAATTCTTATGAAAGCCACTATCTTTCCTGGAGCAAGGGTGATTGAGGCAGGATGTGGAAGTGGTTCATTTACTACTGTTTTGGCAAATTTTGTAAGACCACATGGTAAAGTTTACAGTTATGAGAAGAATAAAGTTTTTTTAGAGAATGCTACGAAAAATGTAGAAAAAAATGGGCTTCTGGAATGGGTGGAGTTTAAACATAAAGAGGTAAAGGATAGATTTGATGAGGAGAATGTGGATTTTGTAATGATTGATATTGGAAGCCCCTGGCAGTTATTTGATGCTGCTTATAAAGCTTTAAAACCGGGATTTAGATTAGCTACAATTTGTCCTACTTATGAACAACTTACAAAGACAGTATTTAGCTTAGAAGAGAAAGGATTTGTTAATATTGAAGCGATAGAGGTAATAATACGAAGAATTTTGGTGAGAAAAGGAAGGACCCGTCCTGAGCAGAGAATTCCTTCTCATACTGGTTTTTTAATTTTTGCCTCTAAAACCATTTAATTCCTTACCGAATTACACCTCAGACTTGTAATTACATGTCAGATTTGAAATGGGGAAATTATTAATTGGTAAGGGTTTTTGAGAGGGAAGAGAAAGTAACTTAAAGT
Organism: uncultured Planctomycetia bacterium; assembly: GCA_964515205.1. GTDB lineage: Bacteria > Omnitrophota > Gorgyraeia > Duberdicusellales > 4484-171 > CAZBLX01. The sequence continues at coordinate 1,929 of CAZESF010000116.1, read as the reverse complement.
TTTATGAGAGAAATAATTCTGAAAAAGTCATATATCAAAAATTTGGGAGAGTAAATTCGCAAACTTAGGGAAAATTGCTAAATTTTTATCTTCTTGGTATAATAAGTTACGTGGAAAACAGACGTCGTTTTTTGAGATTGGAAACAGAGGATTTTCTTAAGATTCTTCCTTTGGATGAAGTTGCTCAAAGGGTAAAAGGAAAGGCTTTTAATTTTAGTCTTTTGGGAATTTGTTTTTCTTCGCCAGTTGAATGGAAAAAGGGACAGATTTTACTTATTGATTATTTTATTCCTTCACAGTTAGATTCGGTAAAGTTGAAAGTAGCAATTATTTGGACAGAGTTGATTAAGGAAGATGAATATTTATGTGGAGCTCAGATTATTGGTATAGATCGAGAAAAAGAAAATATGTTCATAAATTATTATTTCCACAAATTAAAAGAAAAATACTTAAAATAATCTCTCTTTATCTTTATACAAATACTTTCAGGATTAAAAAATATGGATAAGTTTCCTCATATTCATATTGTTGATGCCTCAGCAGGAAGTGGTAAGACTTATAAGTTAGCATTAAGATATCTTACTCTTGTTCTTTCTTCTCAAATTTCTTCTCCTATAAAAGAAATATTAGCTATTACTTTCACTAATAAAGCAGCAAAGGAGATGAAAACAAGGATTATTCTTTGGCTTAAAAAAATTGCTCTGGATGAGCTTGAAGGAGAAGAAAAAGATTTTCTTAAAAAATCAATTGGTGAGGATTTTTCTCAAATCAAAAAAAGAGCCTATCAAGTTTTAGAAGAAATTATCAACCATTACGATTATTTTCAGGTAAATACTATTGATAGCTTTATGAATGTTATAGTGAATGCTTCCTCTTTCTATTTAGGACTATCTCCTTATTTTAAGATTGAGGAGGATTATTCTTTTTATTTAGAGAAAGCACTGGATGAGCTGATAAGAAAGGCAGAACATAACAAAGATTTAAAAAAAATATTTGAAAGATTTTTATGGCATTATCTTGAGATTGAAAACCAGGCCAGTTGGTTTCCTAAAAGAAATATTTTAAGATTATTTTCCACGCTTTTTACACACTCTAATTTAAGAGGGAAAAATTTTGCTCAACTATGGAAAGATGAAGGAATAAAGGAAAGTGCAGAAGAGATTAAATGCTATCTTGAGGAAATTTCTTGTTTAAAACTTTCAAAGCGTTTCTTAAAAAGCATTCTTAATGCAAAAGAAGAACCCCCTCTTAAGGCTTTAGCTAAATTAGCAAATTATTTTGATAAAGAAAATGAGGAATTATCAAAAGATGAAAAATTTCCTCAAGTGTGGAAGGAGTTTAAAGAAAAAGTGAAACTCTTCTGTGAAAGTTTCTCTTTATCAAGGTTTAATCCTTATATAGAGATTTTTTATGAGTTTTTAAATATCTTTGAGGAATTAAAAAGGCAAAAAGATATTCTTTTTTTAGAGGAATTAAACAAAAAAGTAAAAGAAATTACTCAGTCAGTTTTCTATCCTCAATATGTTTATCAGTATTTAGCTTTAAAATTTAATCATTATCTTATAGATGAGTTTCAGGATACAAGTCGTCTCCAGTGGGAAAATTTAAAACCTTTAATTGAGGAAGCTTTATCTCGTGGTGGTTCTTTGTTTTATGTGGGAGATAAAAAACAGTCTATATATAGATTTCGTGCTGCGGATGTAAGGCTTTTTGATGAAGTTAAAAAAGAATTTAAAGAAAAAGTCAATATTGTTGAGGAAAGCCTTCGCTCTAATTTTCGCAGTCAAAAAGAGATTGTAGAATTCAACAATGAAGTTTTTTCCCCGTCCAATATTAAATGTTTTTTAGAAAAAATAAAAGAGAAAATACCTTCCTGGGGTGCCTCACTTATCTTAGAGAATTTTAAAGAGTCTCAACAAAAGTTTCTAC